>JAWSUP010000396.1:0-4026 GCA_033549405.1 Bacillota bacterium
TAAAGTGTTGCCGGGTGTACCGTCCATGTCGGAAACACTGCCGCGGGCGCCGGTATTGCGGTAGAGCATCGCCTCATAGCCCTGATCCTCGATGAACTTGCCGACATCATACAGGACGGAAGGTGCATATGACTCGTTGATGCCGCCATAGGCCAGCGAAGGATACTGGTAAAACTGGGTTCCCTCTTCGATACCGCGCTGGACACCGCGCGGCATGCGAAAGGCCAGGCAGATCATGCTTTTCGCATCCGGAAAAACATGGCGCGGATCCATTTCATCCGGCACGCCCTCAAAGCGTGCCAGATCACCGAATCCGCACAGATCTGCGCCGGCTTCCCGCGCATAACGGCGGATTGCTTCTTTGTCAACCATAAGACACCTGCTTTCCTGAACTGGGGCTTGTCAAGCAATAGCTGGTTTAATTGTAACACCGGTTACGCGGCGATAATTCCAAAAAAGGCCGGAAATGCGGCCCCTCTTTTTGGAGACAGTTCTGTAGACGGCTGGTTTTCAACGCTGAAATGACAGGTACTTGCTGCCGTACATGATATAATGAACACCAGGTGCGGACAGCATAACGAGGTTACTGCATGAAAGATCCGATAGCCCTGATTCTTGTAGAACCGGGGTTCAGACAAGCATACTGGTGGCAGGTATACGAAGAGAGCCTGAACGATGAACTGTCACGGCGCAGTCTTTTTGCGACGTTTGTCTATGACGCGGTCTTGCTTGATAACAGCCTGCCAGAATCACTCCTGGCCATCTTGTTCGGCACGTCGGCCGGTTGGCTGCATGATACCCTGCTGGCTTGCCGACTGAGAAATCTTCGGCCTATTATCGTCAGTCCGGAACCAAAAGAGCCGATCGACGGCGTCAGCCTGATCGCCCCTGACAGAACAGGATCGACCAGACGCCTTGTTGCTTACCTCACAGAGCATGGCAAGAATCACCTGGCCATGTTCAACCCGCGCCCTGAATCAGTTAACGGTAAGCGACGCGAGGAAGCGTTTATCAGGTCTTGTGCAGAAGCGAGTGCGGTCGCTTCTGTTTTCAGCGAGCGTGACGCGACCGCTTGCGCCGACCGGATCATAGAAAATGTCGACAAGATCGATGGCATCGTTTGTGTCGACGATCTGGCAGGTGTGTTTCTCCTGAGTGTCCTGGCCGACGCTGGCATCCAGGTGCCGGATCGCCTCTATGTCGCCGGGTTCGGGGATTCAGTTTTGAGCCGTCATGCCCGGCCACCGCTTACGACAGTCACCATGGACATGAAGGAGCTGGCCCGCCAGGCCATCGGCTGTGCGCTGTACCTGTACCGCAATCCGCGCACGGTATCTCTGAACTGCCAGGTCGCCAACCATCTGATCGTGCGTGAATCTACGGCCCTTTGCCCCGATACTCAAATAGCAATGCAAAACAGGATCGAAATTGCCAACGCGGCGCCGGCAGTTGAATCTGCCGGTTTGAATGAAGCGCTTCATTTGGTCAATAGTCTGGAGACATGTCTTGCCCATGCCAATGAAACGGACCTGGCCATAATCAAAGCCTTGATGTGCGGCCTTTCATGCCGCAAAGTCGCCCGTCAGCTCTTCATGTCTGAAAGCACAGTCTACTATCGGATTGAGCGTCTGCGCCAGCTATCCGGAACTGCTGACCGTAAAAGCTTCCTGGCACTGCTGAATAAGTACACAAGTTGTTGATATAATAAAAGCACAGCTTTCCCACCCCGAGCAGCGGAAGAAATCACTGCAAAGCTGTGCGAAAGATTTATGAAAATGCGCGACAGATATAAACCCGCGCCGGAAAAGGAGTATTCTATGAATATGTTTCGAGAAATCACCCCTGAACAGTATGTTGTCAGCCCGTTCGCCTGCATTGGCAGCGACTGGATGTTGATCACGGCACGCAAAGGCGAACTGGTGAATACCATGACAGCTTCTTGGGGCGGACTGGGCGTCATGTGGGGAAAAAATGTGGCATCGATAGTTGTGCGCCCGTCCCGCTATACCAAGGAATTCATCGATGCAGCCGATACATTCTCGTTGTCTTTCCTCCCGGATAAATACCGCAAACAGCTGAATTACCTGGGAGCTGTTTCAGGTCGGGATGAACCGAAGATCGAACGCAGCGGCCTGGCCGTCATCGATGTTGATGGAACACCGTGTTTTGCTGAGGCCAGTCAGGTATTGATCTGCCGTAAGATCTTCGCCCAAGTCTATGACCCGGGTTGTTTTCTCGACCCGGCCATTGACGCCTGTTATCCCCAAAAAGACTACCACACGTTCTATTATGGCGAAGTGATTAAAATTCTGAAAAAAGAAGACTGATCCTTTTGTCTGGCGAGAACTTTACCAGTCGGTCTCTTACGCAGACTGGCTGTCCCTGTCTGTAACAGCGATCTCCGTCCTGTTGCGGCCGTTACGCTTGGCCTGGTAAAGGGCATCATCAGCCGCTTTAAGGACGACAGCGCCTGTCAGGCCATGCTCGGGATAGGTGGCAACCCCGCAAGACAGCGAGGGATTTGTGATGGTAATGTCCCCTATCCTGATCTGCCATTCGCGGGTGCTTTCGCGAATGGCTTCGGCTCTTTCTTTGGTGGATTGTAATGAAGCATCCGGCATGATCAGAACATATTCGTCACCACCATAGCGACAGGCAATATCTGAATCGCGCACTTTGTCAGCCAGGATGCTGCCGACTGCTTTTAAAAACTCATCGCCGACTGCATGGCCATGTTGATCATTGATTTCTTTAAAATAATCAACGTCGATCATGATGATGCCCAGCGTGCTGTTACGCCTTGCCACGCGTTTGATTTCCCTGGGCAGCGTCTCCTCTAGGTAGTGCCGATTGTACAGGTGTGTCAGCGAGTCGCGCGTGGCAAGATCCTTCAAGTTCGCCTCGTTTGCCAGAAGATGACGGTTTTGCTCTTCTATCTGGCGCAGGTCGGCCTGAATGATGTGGCTGATACTGAGACTCAGGATTGTAGTAATCACCATGAACGCAAACAGACTCTGCCAGTTCAATTCGGACCATGCATTGCGCTGCTGCAACAGCAAGATCAACCCGCCGATCTGCAAAGCAGCCAGCAGGCAGGTTTCCCAGCTGCTGAGCAGAAAGGAAGCCAGCAGGATCGTCAGGGCGATGTAGAAAAGCGGGATGATGTCCGGACCCTGATAAATTTGTTGATCCAAGAGGATGGATGACCAGATGGCAGCTATTCCGCCCAGGACGGTGAACAGGCTTGCCACATGAATGAGCCGTTTACGGTTGAATGAAAAACCGAATATCAGCAGAACCCCATAAAAAAACGGCACGGCTACATACAGCAGCCTCCTGTCCGGTGCGTCGTGCTCGGAGAGCAATGTAAGCACAATAATCAGCAGCATGGTGAAGAGCAGCAGCAGTATGGTCCAGGCCAGCAGCCGCGATCTGCGGTCTACAGACAGGCCAGCGCCTTGCTCAGGCAAATCAGCCATTTTGTTGCCCGCCTTGATGATCGCTGCTTCTATTCTGCCGGAAAAGGAAAGATTCGACCTTGCCGCTGACTCTGGATCTTTGGCATGTTCTGACATCGGGGAAACCTCCGCGATCTGCTCAGTTATTGTCAATAAAACAGTGGCTCTCTTTCAGGAAAGCAGTTGTGCCAGTTGTTTATTGACATGCTTTCAGATGTGTTATTGCCTGACTGTTAATAGCGCAAAATACCAACGCACGCCTGTGTCAGCGGCATCTCATCTTCTTCCAGCACGAAAACCTGACCGCCTTGCTCAAGTGTCATGACGGCCGTTTCACTCAGCAGATCCGGATCGCCGAAGCGTGGCTGATGATCTGCCAGTTCAATGATATCACCGGTATCCGAATTCCATGTGCCCCAGATCTGGCTGCCGCGCTTCAGAAATAGCGTGTCGATGCGTCCCTGAAATGCCGGTGCCAGGAGACTGCCAATACCTTGCTGGATTCGTTCCGTTCCCAGCAGTTTATCGCAGCTTTTCAGCGCGTTTACTTTATTCTGTTCGAAAACGG
>JAWSUP010000397.1:0-4013 GCA_033549405.1 Bacillota bacterium
ACCTCGGCAGCCAGGTCACGCGCATTGAAGACGGACTTGTCCACTTCAAAGATAGTGAAACAGACAAGTCTTTGCCTGCCGCCCGGGTTCTGCTCAGCGTCGGGCGCCGCCCGGTCACACGCGACATCGGACTGGAGAACCTCGGTGTTTACACGGAACGCGGCAGGATTGTCACGGATCGACAGGGGCTGACGAATGTGCCGAATGTCTATGCGGCCGGCGATGTCAATGGGGTCTGGATGCTGGCCCATGCGGCTTACCGCGAGGCGGAAGTCGTTGTCAACACGATCCTGGGACAAACCGACACCATGCGCTACCAGGCTATGCCGTCGGTGATCTACACCAACCCGGAAGTCGCGTTTGCCGGAGAAACTGAGGAAACCTGCCGTGAAAAGCTGCTTGCTTTCCACAAGGTCGTACTGCCGATGAATTTCAGCGGCCGTTATATGGCCGAAAACGAAGGCGGGACCGGCCTGATCAAGCTTCTGGTCGATCCTGACCGCGAGCGGATCCTGGGCTGCCATCTTCTGGGCAACTATGCTTCAGAGATCATCCTGGCGGCCGGCTTCATGATCGAGACAGAAATGAAGATCAAGGACATCAAAGAGCTGGTTTTCCCCCACCCGACGGTCGGCGAGATCATCCGCGAAGCGATCTTCCACAGCTGATCCCTGAGGCGATCAGGCTCCGGCAGTTACCGCGCGCCTGTTTCACAAACCCAATATAAACGGCAGCCCGAAGTCAGGCTGCCAGTTCAACCGGAGGATAATACCATGGCAAAGCAACTGTTCATTCATCCTGAGGAAGTCAGGAAAGCAGACTGGATCAAGTTCAACGACATCCCGGTCAACCAGTATAAAAAGACGATTGCGGAGGAATCGGGACAGTACGGCAAAGATGACCTGCTGCGCATCTACCACGACATGCGACTGATTCGCGAATTTGAGTCGATGCTGTATGCGATCAAGACAACCAACACCTACAATGGACTCGAATACAATAATCCCGGTCCAGCCCACCTGTCGATCGGGCAGGAGGCGTCATCCGTCGGGCAGGCTTACTTGCTCAGTTCAGCGGATACCATCTTCGGCTCGCACCGCAGCCACGGCGAGATCCTGGCCAAGGGGCTGTCCGCCATCCAGAAACTGCCGGATCAGGACCTGCTGGCGATTATGGAGCAGTTCCTGGGAGGCGTAACCTGGCGGATCGTTGAGGAAGCCAACAAAGGCAAAGACCGCTCCCTCAAGGACCTGGCCATTGATTTCCTGGTCTATGGCGCCCTGGCTGAAATCTTCGCCAAGACGACCGGCTTCAACCGGGGTCTGGGCGGGTCCATGCATGCATTTTTCCTGCCTTTCGGCATCTACCCCAACAACGCCATTGTCGGCGGTTCCGGCGATATCTCAGTCGGCGCCGCCCTCTACAAGAAAATCAACCGCAAGCCGGGCATCGTCATCTGCAACATCGGCGACGGCTCTCTGGGCTGCGGACCTGTCTGGGAAGGCTTTATGCTTTCGGCCATGGACCAGTTCCGCACCTTGTGGGAAGGCGATATGAAAGGCGGCCTGCCGCTGATCTTCAACATCATGAACAACCAGTATGCCATGGGCGGCCAGACCCGCGGCGAGACGATGGGTTACGATTATGTCGCCCGGATCGGTGCAGGGATCAACCCGGAACAGATGCACGCCGAAAGGGTCGACGGTTACAATCCGCTGGCTGTCATCGATGCGATCCGGCGTAAAAAGGCCGTTCTGGAAGACAAGCGCGGTCCTGTACTGCTCGATACGCTGACCTACCGTTATGCGGGCCATTCTCCTTCGGATGCCGATTCATACCGGACTGCCGAAGAAAAGGAAGCCTGGGAGCAACAGGATTCCATCATCTCTTTCCGCAACCAGCTGGTCCAGGCCGGTATCGCCGGCGAAGACGCCTTCGCTGCCATCGACGAACAGGTCGTCGCGACCGTCACCCGTGCTGTCGCGCTCTCGATCGATCCGTCGGTTTCACCGCGCATGGATCTGGCCAAAACGCCGGACGCCATTGAGAAGATGATGTTCTCCAACAAGGAAATCGCGCGCATGGAGGACCGTCCTTGTGATGTCCTGATGCCGAAAGAAGAGAACCCGCGGGTGCAGCAGATCGCCCGTAAACAGCGTTTCGCTTATGACGAGCAGGGCAAACCCGTGTCGAAAAACAAGGTCTACCAGCTGCGCGACGGGCTGTTCGAAGCGATTATCGACAAGTTCTATGAGGACCCGACGCTGGTGGCCTATGGAGAAGAAAACCGCGACTGGGGCGGCGCCTTTGCCGTTTACCGCGGCCTGACCGAGGCGATCCCCTACCACCGCCTGTTCAATTCGCCAATCTCTGAAGGCGCTATTGTCGGATCAGCCGTCGGCTATGCCATGAGCGGCGGCCGCGCCCTGGTCGAGCTGATGTACTGCGATTTCCTGGGTCGCGCCGGTGACGAGGTCTTCAACCAGCTGCCCAAATGGCAGGCGATGTCGGCCGGCATTCTCAAGATGCCCGTGGTTGTGCGCGTTTCGGTCGGATCCAAATACGGCGCCCAGCATTCTCAGGACTGGACAGCGCTCTGTGCCCATATCCCGGGCCTGAAGGTTGTTTTCCCGGCGACCCCCTACGACGCCAAAGGCCTGATGGCATCAGCCCTGAACGGCACAGACCCGGTCATCTTCTTCGAGAGCCAGCGCATCTATGACATCGGCGAGCAGTTCCATGAAGGCGGCGTGCCGGCCGGATCGTACCAGATCCCGATCGGCGAGCCGGATATCAAGAAAGCCGGCAAGGACCTGACCATTTTGACGATCGGCGCCACGCTGTACAGGGCCCTGGATGCGGCGAAGCTGTTTGAACAGCACGGCATCGACGCCGAAGTCATCGACGCACGCTCCATGGTCCCGTTCAACTATGACCTGGTCGTCGAATCGGTGCGCAAGACCGGCAAGATCATCATTTCGGGCGATGCCTGCGAGCGGGGCTCCTACCTCAATGACCTGGCGCGCAACATCAACGACCTCTGCTTCGACGACCTCGACGCCCCGGCCATTGTCCTGGGTTCGCGCAACTGGATAACGCCGGCTTATGAACTGGAGGACCACTTCTTCCCGCAGGCCGACTGGTTTGTCGATATCTTCCATGAGCGCATCCAGCCCATCGCAGGCTATACGGCCGGGCACAGCTTTACAGATGTCGAAATGAAACGGCGCAGCAGGTTTGGTGTTTGACCGTTCAATGGTACAATAGAAAAAAACGGGAGACAGTGAATGCGACAGTCTGAGGAACAATCTCTGATCCAGGCGCTCAATGATCCGGACCGGACCCGCCGCCTTTCCGCTTTGCAGGAACTGCGCGACTGCGTTTCAGACCGGGCCGGGGTGACTGCCGGAGGTCAGGATGTCAACAACCACATCCATACGCATTATTCATTTTCACCATACTCGCCCGCCAAGGCGGTCTGGATGGCCGCCCGGTCCGGGCTGGCTACAGCAGGCATCATGGACCACGATACGATTGCCGGAGCCCGCGAGTTTATCGAGGCAGGCCGGATTTATGATCTGCCGACGACGATCGGCGCAGAATGCCGGGTGTCGTTTGCCGATACGCCCCTGGCAGGACGCAGGATCAACAATCCAGACCAGGATACCGTAGCCTATGTGGCGCTGCACGGGATACCCCACAGTCAGATCGACGCCGTGGCCGATTATTTCAGGCCGATCCTGGCAGCCCGTGGCTGGCGCAACCGCCAGATGACCCGGCATCTCAACGATCTTTTGCATCCAGCCGGAATCAGCCTGGACTACGACCAGGATATCGTGCCGCTGTCGGCTGCGGCAGAGGGCGGACAGGTGACGGAGCGCCACCTGCTTTATGCCGTGTCGCTTCGCCTGATCGACCGTTTCGGCCCAGGACTGCCCCTGGTTGATTTTCTGCAGGACACGCTGTGCATTTCAGTGCGTGACAAAGCCAGGCAGCAATTGTCAGATCCCGCC
>JAWSUP010000398.1:0-3990 GCA_033549405.1 Bacillota bacterium
AGAAATCACGTTCAACACCGCACAGGTCCAGGGCACAGATGATGAGGGCATCCCCGGCTGACTCTGCGGCAAATACGCAGGCCATCAGCGGGCTTTCCACATGCGTGGATATACGGGTATAAAACTGTCCCTGCAACGTGACACGCGCCGGCGGCGTGATGTCGATCTGGCTCATCCCGATTTTCAATAACTCATCCATTTGTTCAACCTCCACAGATTGTTTATTTTGCTGCCAGTTTTTCCAGGATGGCCACAGTCTCATCGACCAGTTCCTGGCCGCCTTGCGGTGAGACCAGGTTGCAGAACAAACAGGCGCTGTAGCCTTTGTTTTGCACGCCGCGCTCCGTCGCCAGGTAGGTGCCGCCATCCATGCCCGGTGTGCCGGCCAGCTGAATGACAAAAGTCTGCGTGAAGGGGCTGCGCCCCTGGATGCGATGCATGTAATCCATGTACAGCTCAAAGCGGTTGGAAGCAAAAGCAACGTTGCCGATCCGCAGCACATGCATTTCCGTCGGCAGTGTCGGTTCTGCATCCTGCAAACGATATCTCTCAATGATGCGGGCAAAGCGGTTGCGTTGCGCAACAAGTCTGGAGTTGTTGGTAATTCTCTCTTTTGCGCTGCCATCCTCAAGCATGAAGGGGATTTTTGCCAGTTCAACCAGTTTGCGCTCAGCAAAGGCAAGTTCCTCTTTCGTGATGCGGCGTTTGCTGAGCTGCACTGTTTTCACGACATGCTCCAGCGGCAGTTCGCTGCGGATGTCCAATCTGGCCCAGCTGAGCACTTCCGTAAAGGCAGCCGCAATGCGCTCGGCGATATCTTTGCGTTCTGCCAGATCGGTCCGCTCAACGCCGTACTTGAGGCGGAAGCGACGCGCCTGTGCCTCTTTGTAATGCAGGATTCGGGGGGACAGGTCACCGGCCGCGGCACATTGCGGCAGGATATGGATGTCGCCATGCTCTTTGCGGACTGCCGTGCGCACATCATGCCAGTAGTCAGCTGACAGCTCGTACGACTGGCCTGAATTCTGCGATGGGCATGGCACGTTGATGATCGCCCCGGTCAGTTGCCCTTGTGGATCGAAGGTATAGAGCAGATTGACGAAATGGTCAGCACCGGCTTCATAGTGACTGAAGTTCTTGTCCCGGGTATCGCCATACATGACGCCGTGCCCGTTGAC
This sequence comes from Bacillota bacterium, assembly GCA_033549405.1. Taxonomy (GTDB): domain Bacteria; phylum Bacillota; class Clostridia; order Saccharofermentanales; family UBA5734; genus JAAYBY01. The sequence continues at coordinate 1,179 of JAWSUP010000398.1, forward strand.
ACGAAACCCGCTGTCCTGCTCGCCCGGCCTCTGTGATGTGTCGTCGAAAAAAATGACGCGGCGGCTGTGGCCGGCAACGGCAAAGCCATAACCATAGGCGATACCGCCGACCGCGCGCTGCCGGTAAGCTTCTACAATCGCCTCTCCGGCCTGGCGCGCGAGAAATGTCCGGTAATCGTCACTGGAGGCGATCTCAATACCGGGATGTGGCACAGCGTCCACCGGGGCCGTCGAAGAACCGGTGCGGATGGCGTCTGTGCCCTTGTCCAGATAATGGCTGGCACCTGCGTGGGTGTGGGTGGCGTTCATAAGTATCTTGATCGTCGGGATCTCCGGCTCGAGCAAGCTGACCTGTTCACGGATCTCATCGAACAGCCCGGAGCGGATGACAACCAGGTCTGCCGACAGGAAAATGACCAGGTCTTCACTGTTGTCGATAACGAGAGCAGTCACCGTTACCGGATCGAGGATTCCCTCGGAAATGCGCATGTGAAACTGCCCGGGTATGTTGATTGGATCTCGAGTAGACACATCTCGGCTGGCCCAGCCGATTTTGATTGGTTGCATGGATCAGTCCTCCCAAAGTTTTCGAATGGTTTCCACGGTCTTTCTGACCAGCAGTTCGCCACCCGCATGTCCGGTATAGCCGCTGAAGACATAAGCGCTGTAATGGCTGCCGCGCTCCGCTTTCTCTGTCGGCAGGTAACGGCCGGCATCACAGGCCAGCTGGATCAGAAAGGTCTGCGTGGCGTCGCTCAAAGCCTTGATCTGGTTGCCAAAATCCAGGAACAACTCAAAGGGGTTGGTGGCAAAAGCGAGATCACCCAGGCGTGCAACATGAATCTCAGCCGTATAGAACTGCTGTTGCTGCTGTACGTCAAAGCGCTGCAGGATGCCGCTATAGAGTTTCAGTGCAGCCATATCCCTGACGTTGTATACTTTTTTGGGATTTTTTGCGACATAGTCAGCTATTTGCTTTTGTGCCTCTTCCCTCTCGGCCGGTGTGACCCGCCGGAGCGGGAAATCAACAGTCAGAACTTCATGACGGAGCAGGCAATCGCTGGCAATGGGGGCAGACTGTGCTTCAGCCAGTTTATCCAGAACAACGGCGGCGATACGGCCACCCAGTTCACTCGCGCCATCCAGACCGTTCATATCTGCGTCCGTGCGCCGCTGCCTGTTACGGGAACGACGGATGAGATCGCGCGGCGATTGATCGCCAGCCGCAGCGCAGAGGCCTACGACAACGAAATCATCGCCCAGGCGATCCTTGATTTGGTCACGGGCCTTGCCCCAATAATCGGATGAAATGAAGAGCTTGGACTCAACGCACTGCGAAGGGCAGGCAACATTGACCAGTGCGCCCAGCGGTGTTTTGTCTTCGGCAAAAATGTAGAGCAGCTCGATGCCTGAATCATTGCCGCCTTCCAATTCACGGAAATTGACAGTTTCCACATTGCCGTACATCTGCGCGCTGTCGTCATCATAGACGACACGCCGGCAATGACCGGTCACGGCACGGCCAAAAGCGGGACTAAGCACTGCGGAACGACGTTTTTCCCAGGCGGTGCAGATCGCTTCGCTGACCTTGTCCGCCATATAAGTAAAACAGCGGTCCACCTGCCATACATCATCCGGGATCAAAACGTCTTCGGTGAACGTCACATCTGGCGGCAGGTATTTGGCCGCCAGGAAATGCGGGTTGATGGCGCGCCAGAAGACCGGACCGGTATGGGTATGGGTCGCTGAGATGATGATATTTTCACTGGCCAGATCCGGGCAGCGCTCCCTGACCTGTTCCCTCACCCGGTTGCAGAACGTGCTGTTGACCGAAGCCACATCGCAGGCGCAGATGACGAGGGCTGTTCCCGCGGCTTCCACGGCAAAAACATTCGCCATGAGCGGGCTTTCCAAAGATTCAGAGATGCGGGTGTAGGCTTGTCCCTGAAGCATGATGCGTGCCGGCGGGGTGATGTCCAGCTGGCTGAGACCGATCTTCATTTTTTGTTCCATAATGCCATCCTTCCTTTCAATGAATCAAGGCATGCTCGAGCGGTTTATCCAGTCGGCATGCCTTTCTCAATGTCGATGAATCGGTCAACATGATCAGCTCCAGAGCTGCCCGATTGCCTGCAGCGTTTCGGCCACCAGCTGGTCGCCGCCATCCGGGCCGCATTGGGTGGAGGCCGGTTTGCTGCTGTAGGAACCGCCCTGCAAAGCAGCCGCGGTTGGCAGGTATCCCCCGCTGCCATCGGTCAGCTGGACGACAATGGTCTGGTCTGCCCGGCTTCGTGCCTTGATGCGCAGGCTGTATTCGCAAAAGAGCTCAAACGGGTTGGTGACCAGTGCAGTTCGCCCGATGCGCAGGACATGGCTGCTCAAGCGGAAGACAGCAGTCGACTGCTGCAACTGCCAGCGGTCAATCACACCCATCGGTTCAAAGAGGCGCACAACCTGTTCGATGGTCAGCTTTTTGCCCGGATCTTGTGCCGCCTTGACAGCTTCCAGTTTTGCTTTGGCATCCAGATAATCAGCTTCCGTAACCTGGCGCAGCGACAGATCCAGTTCCAGCACACTGTGGCGCAGCACAGGGTCGCGTTCGATCTGATTGAGGGCGACCTGGCAGCCGCGCATGACAGCCTCGGTGATCCGACTGCCGATCTGCACACACCAGGCGCTTAAATCGAAATTGCGCTGCACCTCGCGTGTCTGTCCGCCCCAGACAGGCAATGTTTTCTGGTTGTGCTTGCTCAGCTGGATCAGGTCCAGCGGATTCTGGTCGCCGGCTGCACCGCAGAGCGGCAGAATCGGC
>JAWSUP010000399.1:0-458 GCA_033549405.1 Bacillota bacterium
CGGCACGATGGGCAACCAACTGGCCTTGATGGCCCAGGTCCAGCGGGGCAATGAAGTGATTTTGTCTGATCGCTCTCACATCGTCATACATGAATCCGGTGCGGCAGCGATCCTTTCCGGCGCGCAGCTGCGTTGTCTGCCAACTGCAGACGGGCAGATGAATCTCGATCAGATTGAAGCGGCCATTCGCAAAAATCCCGAAGACATCCACAGCCCGCGGACTGATCTGATCTGTCTGGAAAATGCCGATTCGGATGGGCTGGTGCTGCCTCCGGACTACCTGCGCGATGTGCGATCGATCGCCGACCGGTATCATGTCCCGGTGCACCTGGATGGCGCACGCCTTTTCAATGCAGAAGCCGCCGGTCCGCTGCAGGCTGCCGAAATCGCCGCCTGTGCTGACACCGTCCAGATCTGCCTGTCAAAAGGGCTGTGCGCCCCTGCCGGCTCGCTCCTGG
>JAWSUP010000399.1:468-3989 GCA_033549405.1 Bacillota bacterium
TTCATAAGAATGCCGATGAGTTGCCTAACTCCTTAAATATCCGCCGATAAAATACTGCCGGCTCGCTCCTGGCCGGACCGGCCCGGACGATCGCTCTGGCCAGACGCAAACGCAAGATCCTCGGCGGCGGCATGCGTCAAATCGGGATACTAGCGGCAGCCGGACTGCTGGCTCTGCGTGAACAGCGCCAACTATTACCTCAGGATCATCTGAAGGCGCAATGGCTGTCCGAACAACTGGCCTGCTACCCGCAATGGTTCTCCCTGGTCCGCCAGCCGCAGATCAACCTGGTCTTTTTCCGTCTGACGGGCTATCCGGTCGATCGTGATCGTCTGGCCGACCTGCTGGCGGCACAAAACATCTTGATCAACGGCCCGGACGAAGGCATATTCCGCTTTGTCACGCATTACTGGACCGACCAGCAAGACCTGGAACGCGTTATGGCCGCGCTGGTCGCACTGGCGGTCGGTTAATGGTCAGTAACTAAACTACTAATACAAGGGCTGCATATTGCTGGTCTTTTTACCTCTTGGGTTTATCCGGTTTTGTCGCCTTTTGTCGCGTGATCGGGTCCCTTCTTTCCTTTCCAGTCTGATAGACTGCTGTCAATGGCTGAGTGGTCATTCGAGCGACTTGAGCCAAAACCGGGAAGGAGGTGGGCAAGACGTGCCGGTCTGTGGGTAATCCAGGCGAATCTTGCCCTGTTTGACATGGATATGATCATCGCTGATTCAGACAGTGATTATACTGCGGCTCTAGCTGTTCGGCTGCAGTCATGGAAGGCAGGAAACAGCGTTCATCGCTGCCATAAGCGAGAAGAGTTGCACGCATTGATCGCACAGAAGAAAGATTGTGCGCAACTGACGTTCTTTCTTTACAACAACAGCGAGTTTATCGAATTGAAGCATCTGGCTTCATCTGACGTGTGGCCAGGTTGCTGGCGAACCATCCCCATTTTGCCTGCAGATTCATCTTGCCCGCCTCCCGAAGGCCAAAAGAACTGCTATCGCCGTTTTGGCCCTGTCAGCCACCTGATCAGCCGGCTGGAGTCCCTTTGCCAGGACACCTATACGGATGCCGGTCTGCAGTCTGCGGATCAGCTGATTGATGCCGCTATGACCGTATCGGATCAGCCGGTCGCAGCCACCTCGGGGCAGCCTGATCATGCTGTTCCTGGATACCCGGAAAAGCCCGCCCGGACGATCCGTCTCTGGCTGACCTTGTCACTGACCGCGGGAAGCGGTTGTTCAAGTAGTCTGCAGCGATTGAAAAAACTGATCCGGGATGGCCGGCAGGTCATCTATCTGCCACTGATGCCGACGTATCAGATGGATGCCATTCAGGGCGCCTCGCAAGGACAGACACTGTCCGATCTTCTCCTGCACCTGCTTGGCGATACAATCGGGACAGAAGAGATCGGGTGCTATTGGCAGCCACATCCGGATGGCTATCTTTGTTTTCGCCCGCCTGAGCGGGCTGACGATCTGGTCACATGCGATCCGGACATGCTGCGCCGGCTCACCCTCTTACTCAAATCCAAACTGGCAGAAGACCCGACCGGTCAGATGCTTGCCTTGATCCACTGCTCCGGGCTGCCGCTTACCTCGGTCGCCGCTGTCGCCGTCCTGTGCGATGTCTGCGAGATCGACTTGCCTCAAGGCAACAGTTTCACAACCTTGTCAGCCCAGATCGAAGCCGGCCGTCTGCTCGCACTGCTGCCTGCATCCTGCCAGATCATTCGCCACGTCCATCCAGACGATGTCGACATCACACATCAACAGAAAGGAGTCAGGCAGGATCTGGCCATGTCCTCATGATGATAATGAAGATGATGGTAATCCTGTAAGGCATCATGTCTTCAATTATGACGCGACAACCTTGCATTGATGAACAAAGCAGGCATAAGCTGACAGAACAGGTCTTACAGCAGATCAATGGACAGACCGACGTTTCAGATGCCGTGCTCAAACGCATCATCCTGCTGACCGTAGCCCATGAATACAGCGGGTCACGACTGAGCTTCCAGGATCGTAAAATCATTGCCGACAGCCTGTTTTATGCGATGCGGGGCTTTGATCTGCTGCAGCCTCTGGTCGATGATCCAACTGTGACGGAGATAATGGTCAACGGACCTGATAAGATCTTTTATGAGCAAAATGGTCAGCTGTACAGGGCTGACTTGAGTTTTGACAGCGGCCGTCACCTGACGGGTGTCATTACAAACTTTTTTGGTCGGGCCAACCGGCTGATTCATGAAAAACAGCCGCTTGCTGACATGCGCCTGGACGACGGCTCAAGGGTCCATGCTGCCTTGCCGCCGGCAGCGCCAGACGGTCCAGTCCTGACCATCCGCAAGTTCGCCGGTCTGCGTCCGGACATGGAGAGCCTGATCGACTGCGACTTCATTTCCCGCCAGGCGGCTGAACTGCTGATCGAAGTCATAAAAAAGCACAAGACAGTATTTCTTTGCGGCGGAACCGGCACAGGTAAAACGACCTTTCTCAACATTTTGTCGGGTTTTATTCCGGCAACAGAACGCGTCATCACCATTGAAGACGCGGTAGAGCTCTCCTTACAGGATCTGCCGAACCTGGTCCGTCTGGAAGCCCGTCTGCCTGGTCCGGACGGCAGCGGCGAAATCACGCTGGCCGATCTGATCCGCTCGTCCCTGCGCATGCGGCCGGATCGCATCATTGTCGGAGAAGTGCGCGGCAGAGAAGCATTCGATATGCTGCAGGCCATGAACACAGGCCATCCCGGGTCACTTTGCACCGGACACGCCAATTCCTGCCAGGATATGCTCGATCGCCTGGCCCTGATGGTCTTGATGGCGGTTCAATTGCCCTGGGAGGCGATCCGCGCATTAATCGCATCTGCACTCGATTATATCGTCCATCTGCAGCGAAGCGGTTCTGGGAAGCGTGAAATCTGCGAGATCTGTGCCGTCAAAGGGGTGGACTCTGACCGGATCAAGTTGCAGATGCTGTTCAGACGCGATCAGAAAGGAGCTCTGGTTCATGCGTCTCCTGAAGTATAGACAAGCCATCAGACCAATACATTTCATCTGGTTTGCCGCCAGTATGCTCTTTGTCTGGCTGGCCTGCAGCCTTTACATCGAGCTGCAGCTGCTGCGGCTGCTGGTCACCCTGCCCGCGGCATTCCTACTGCTGCAGGCGCTGCACCGGCAGCAGGCAGGCCGGAAACTCCTGCTGGCACGCGAACAGTTCAAATGGTTTCTTGAGCTCCTGCTGACACGTCTGACTTCTGGTGCCACGCTGGAACACGCTATCAGCGAGACGCTGCCGGGCATGCACCAGCTTTTGGGCAGCAAGTCCTCTTTCATCAGGGCTCTGAGCGCACTCGACCAGCAGCTCAAGGCCAGGCGACCCCTTGACACACTGTTGCCGTTTCTGTCCCGGCAGATCACTTGTCCGGAAGCCGACTACTTTTTTCAATTGTTACCGGAACTGCGCCGCACTGGCAGTCAGATCGCCCCGTTTGTCCGTCAACACCTGCGCATG
>JAWSUP010000400.1:0-3652 GCA_033549405.1 Bacillota bacterium
AGTCGCAGCAGGTTCTTTTCGGCCGGATGCTTATTCCTGTAAATGTCAATGATATAGCTCATGGACTGGAAAGTATAAAATGAGATACCCATGGGCAACGCGATTTTTAAAAAACTCAGCTGCCGGTCGGACCCCAGCGTATCCATGAGAAAATTGATGTTGGCTATCGTGAAGTTACTGTACTTGACAGCGGCAAGGATGCCGAAATTCAGAAGCAGACACGCGATCAGCCATTTGCGCTGACGCCGTTTGACAGTTGCCCGCAAGGCTTTCTTCTCATCTTTGCCAAGTTCCTTTTTTTGCTGTTCCAGGTCTGCAGCCAGTTTTTGAGTTATCTGGTCGATTTTGTATGCGGCAAAAAAAGTCGTGACCGTCGTCGTCGCGATGTAGATCAGGTACTGGGGGCTTGCCAGAAAATAGAACAGGTAACTGGCGCCTAAGAGCAACAGCCACTGTGCCTTGCGAGGCACGAGGTAGTAGACGATAAAGAGCCCCAGAATAAATGCAACAAAGCCGTATGACGTAAACAGCACGAACTTGCCTCGCTTCAGTCGTCGCCGAGACGGGTGATCAGGTCAAACAGCGACTGGGCAGAGTTGAAATTCTCCGGTATGATCTCTTCAGCCGGTATCTGAACGTCAAATTCATTGTCTATCTCAGCGATCAGCGAGATGATATCAAACGAGTCGAGTATACCGTCATCGATCAGGGTTGTGCTGGAGCTAAAATCGACATCCGGGTGCAGTCCGGTCAATATGGTCAGCAGATTATCCATCTGGTTTCTCCTTCTTCTGTTCTGACAGGCGGCGCAAGGCGACCCGGTCAATCTTCGCATTAGATGTGAGCGGCATGGATACCAGCGGCTCTATCTGGTTGGGCAGCATGTAACGTGGCAGCTTCTTTCTCATGCTGGCCATAACATCTTTCGGTTCAATATCTCCCACATAATATAACACAATTTTAGCGGTTTCCTTATCATAAATGCAGCAGGCGAGCTTGATGGCATCGATCGCATTGACATTGGCTTCGATCTCCCCCAGTTCAATGCGGTGTCCCATGTGCTTGATCTGGTAGTCTTTGCGCGATAAAAACACGAGTTCGCCGTTTTCGTTGTATTTTCCCAAGTCGCCGGTGCGGTAAATCAATTCCGGCCAGGCGTCATTAAGCGGGTTCTGCACAAAAGCCTCGGCCGTCTTGTCGAAGGCCTTGTAATAACCCATCGTCAAGGCTGTGCCGCGAATACAGATCTCCCCCATATCCCCCTGGTGCGGCATTTTGTTGTTTTGATCGAGCAAAATAATCTCTGTGTTTTTGAACGGCTTGCCGATAGGGATGACATCACCTTCACCAAAATCGCGATCAACGACATAATAACAGCTCATACCGGTCGCTTCGGTCGGACCGTACAGGTTGATGAAGCGTGTGTCCGGCAGGGCTTTGCGCCACAGATTCAACTGCCTGATCGGCATCACTTCGCTGCCAAAGGCAATCGTTCTCAGATATTGTGGCACAAGCCGGTCCAGGGCGCCGAATGCCGAGATCATTGTCAAAGCTGATACGACCCAGCACAAAGTGTTGATCTTGTATTCATTCAGGTATTCTACCAGTTTAATGGGAAACATGAACAGCCCTTTGGGGATAATATAGGTTGTAGCGCCGAATTTGAGTGTCGGATAAACCTCTTTGAGACAGGCGTCAAAATAAAGCGGTACCTGCATGCCGAAAACGGTGTTCGCATCCAGTGCCATCACTTCTGAAAACACTTCGATATAATCGAGAACTGACCGGTGGCAGGCGACCACCCCTTTGGGAACACCTGTTGAGCCGGACGTGAAGACAACATAGACTGGATCCGTGTCGATCTGGCGCGCGCGGATCTTAAGCAGGGCTATGTCATCGACTGGTGTGCCGGCGATATCATCGTACAGAAAAACAGGATAGCTGCAGTCGATCTTCTGCATGGTCAGACAAGTCGCCTTATCGCAGACCACGGCGCGCGGATTCAGGCTTTTCAGAATCATCTCGATCCGGAACAAGGGCATTTCTTCATCAATCGGCACATAATAGTTACCGCTATAGACTGCACCCAGAAAAGCGACGATGGTCCTGGGATGTTTGTTCATAAAGACGACGACCGGTTCCCTGTGCAAATCCTGCCGGGCTAAAAAGGTGCCGATCGCCCGGCTTTCGCTGTAAACAGCACCGAATGTCAGATCGTCCTTACCATTTGAATAGGCGATCTTTTCCGGGACGCGCAGGACAGTCTGTTCGAGATATTCCAACAGGTTATTTTGCATTTATTACTCCCATTTCATGTGATCAGATTTGTGTATTCCGTTTTGAGTGGCCTGCCGCAGGTGATAATTGCCGCCTTGGCCAGGACATCCATCACGTCGAGATATCCGGATCCGATCAGGTTGTCCCTTTTGATCAGGGACAACTCAGTGCAACCAAGGATGATGGTTTCAGCACCGTTTCGCCGCATTTCGTCGGATACGGCGTCAAAGCGCTCCATGTCAGCTGCTTGTCCTGCCTTGATATCCTGATAGATCAGATCCATAATCGTTTGTTGCATCTGCAGTCCTGGAACGATGCTCCGGATGCCATTTTGTTCCAGCTCTTCTTGAAAAAGCCGGCCGGACAGCGTCCCATCTGTTGCCGCCACCCCGGCCGCTTTGACGCCCTGTTGTCTGAGTTGCCCGACAGTCTCCCGGATGGCATGAATAATCGGCCTGTTGATCGCTTCGGACAATTCACGGTAGAAATAATGCGCGGTGACACAGGGTATGGCGATACAGGCGACGCCCTGCTCGACAAGTCTCCGGCCGATCCTGATCATCGGCGGCACTGGATTGTCTTTGCTCAAGCCCAGGATATAGCGGGTCCGGTCTGGTATCGAGGGCACGTTATAGATGATCATCTCCAGGTGCTCCTGGTCGCAGGCTGCATCGGTCATTCCGATGACCCGCTCAAGGAAGAACGCGGTGGCCATGGGGCCCAGGCCGCCAATGACGCCCAGTTTCATGTCAGTCGCATCAACCATAGATGATCTTTCTTTCGATATTCAGCGACTCTGTCGGCGTCACCGGTATGCCCGTGTGGTCGAATTCATAGAACCGCGGATTTTCTTTGGAATATTCGGCCACCTCAGCGTCAGTGCGCAACAGGCAGACATAGTGATACTTGGCGAGGTTAGGCAGCGGATCAAAATGGTACCAGGCGCCTTCATATTGGACCAGGTTCCAGTAATGCCGTGTTTTGGCGTCCTTGACCCGCTCGATCGGGATGGTTTCATAGCCGGCTCTGGTCAGGAAAGCCTTTGCTGCCGCAAAGTAGTTGAAGCAGTCGCCCGTTCCGCGGGTGATGCCGAGGTATGCGCCTTTGACCCAGTCCGACTTGTCAGATGTGCCGGTATAATTGATATGGTCGGCAATCCAGTAGAAAATCTCCGACATTATTTCCAGGTCACTCATGCCCGGTTCGACAATCTCTGCCAGGACTTCATCGATCAGAACATTCAATTCTTCTTCAGAAACATAGCCCTCCGGCTTGACTGCGACTGTGATCGTGACGGTCACTTCTGACTTATTGCCAGATTTATCTACAGCCCGGTAAATGACCGGATACGTCCCTTCGACAGCCAGATTGACAG
>JAWSUP010000400.1:3662-3972 GCA_033549405.1 Bacillota bacterium
TTCGAGCTGGACATCCGGGTCAAGGTTGTCCGTCACAGTGACATCTTTGCGGTAGGAAATCGTATCGCCGATGAAAACTTTCTGATCAGCAGCTCCTGAGATTACCGGCGGTTCATCATCATGCAGAATGATCAGCGTTGATTCGATTTCGCTCGTGTTACCCGAAGTGTCCCGCAGAACAACCACAACCGCCTGACGGCCCGGCTGCTGCCAGTCCGGTTCTTTTTTAAAAGAATAGCTGATTGTTGTTATTTCGTAGGCATTTATGACAAACTGCTCAGCCTCAACGGATTCACCCAGCCAGATCTCC
>JAWSUP010000401.1:0-3946 GCA_033549405.1 Bacillota bacterium
GGTCTGCCGTTTGACCGCTATATGGATTTCGTACTGGATACAGCAGCCCTGGATTACGCCGCCATGCAGCGGCAGGCAGCACCTTTGAAAAGCTTGATGGAGCGGACGGACAAAGTCCGGATCATCGGCCCGGGCACCGACCTTGCCTTTTCCATCCGTGGTATCCCTGCGGTTCCATGCTACGGCGAATACAACCTGCCGGATGGCGAGTGCTTCACAGCGCCGGTGCGCGATTCTGTCAACGGCCACATAAAATTCAACACGCCTTCCCTGTTCTGGGGCACGCTTTTTAACAATATCCAGTTTACATTCAGCCAGGGTCGCATCGTCCAAGCGTCTACAGAGCAGCACGAAGACAAGCTCAGTCAGATACTGGATACAGATGAAGGGGCTCGCTACATCGGTGAATTTGCTATCGGATTCAATCCCCTGATCCTGGAACCTTCGTGCAACACCTTGTTCGATGAGAAGATCACCGGATCTTTTCATCTGACACCCGGCTCATGTTATGATGAAGCGCCCAATGGTAATGAATCAGCCATTCACTGGGACCTGGTCAATATCCAGCGGCCTGACTATGGCGGCGGTGAAATCTGGTTTGATGACGTACGCATACGCAAAGACGGCTTGTTTACTGTTCCGGAACTGACAGCGCTCAATCCCTGATTCTGAGGAGGACTTCAACCATGGCCATGGTTATCTTCGAAATTGGCAACCTGCACCTGCTTCACTGGCTTGTATCTGCGGCGGTACCACTCATAATCATCACCCTGGCGATCATTGACCGGGTGATCCTTGCGAAACTGATGCAGTCGTTCGTCAAGCCGCTGGCCAGGCTGACCGATAGTGTCGATCAACTGGAGGGGCGCAGCCTGGACCACTGGCCGGCAATCAGCCAGGAAGCAAAAGCGAATTGCCCCGCTCAGATCCTGCGCCACTTCAACCATATGGAAGAAGACTGCAAACTGCTTTACCAGGGACGCTGGATGCCCGATCCGCGAACGGCCCTGCCGCTTTCTGCCTGGCTGTCGCCTGCGCAGCGCAGCGCTGTCAGTTACAAACCGGCAGCGCGGATCCTGGCGATCGGAATCCTGGCAGCACTGGTTTCATTGCTGATCCAGGTCCCTCTGCCTGTCACTCCATCAGGTCTTGGCGTCGTTCTGGCTTTGCTGCCGGTGCTGACAGCAATTGCTGCAGCTCTGCCAATCGCCGCAGCCACCCGGCACTCTGAGCAGGTGATTCTGACCCAGCTGGATGCACTGTATCTGGCCTTGAACAGGCACTTGCCTGTCTTTAACGATCAGACCGGCATCGCCACCCTGATCGATGCCTACCTTGACTACGACAACCAGATGCAGCATCAGCTGCAGCAATTTACTGAAATAACCAGCCGGCTGGCTGAAAGCGACATGGCTGACGGCGTGCGCCGCAGCGTTGAACAGGTGTTGACCGAAAGCGTCGCGCCATCGTTACAGCAATCCACGACTGCGCTGGGCAAACTGGCCGGTGAGCTGACACAGCGCCAGGAACAGGGCATGCAGACACTGGCCGAACAGTTTGCCGAAGCTTTATCTGTCCAACTGGCCGCCCACATGCATCCGATCAACCGGGAAATCGCCCAGATGGGATCCCTGATGGCCGATGTCAAGAACTATGTTGAAGTCGCCATGCGGGCCATGGACACGGTTCGCCAGCAATCAGGTCAGATCCAGCAGGCGGTCGGCCAGTCGCTGCAGCAATTGTCGGCTGCGCATGAAAGCATGGGATCAGATTTTGCGACCGTTCGCGAACAGTTGGCAACGCTTGCGGACTCAACCGTGAAGCTGACCGATCTCTATCAAGGCAATGAGCAATGTCTGGCCAAGTCGCTGGAATTCTTTGCTCAGAAGTTGAATGACGGTACGCATCATCTGACGGATATTACGCGTCAGGCGATCCAGATGGCTACAGAGACACGGACGGCCGCCGATGGGCAGCAGACCGCTGTCGCAAGCCAGCTGACTGCCATACAAAATCAGACCGACAATTTCAGCAAGCAGCTGAGTGAGACAATCGACCACCTGCTTCAGCAGGTGCACCTGGAAACGGCCGCGATCGCAGCCAACACCGCTGACATCGGCAAACAGCTGCACGCCCTGAGTGGTGTCCTTGACACATCCCTCGACCAGTTCACCCAGGGATCGGCTGCTTATGTGCAGCAGACACTCGATCGCTTTGATGGCAGCCTGGCGGATATTGTCACCCGGCTTGCCCAGACAGCCGCTGAGATCCAGGACGCTGTCGATGCCCTGCCGTCCGCCATTTCACGCAGCGTCAATTTCGGATCATGACGATCAGCACTGAAAAACACCGCGCATCTGCAGGTACCGGCAGCAAGATGGCCGCCAGTCATACAGCCATCCGCAAACGCTTCCCGCTCCCGCATGAATTACTGGAACCAACTGATGCAGAAGAACGGGACCGTTTGGCGATCATCATCGAAACGACCCCGGTAGGCCGCCCGATCATCGACCTGGCCCACCAGCTGACCAGTCGCGATCTGCGCCTGATCTTCCCGTTGCTGGCTGAACCGCTGCGTCCTGATGCCCGCTCTGAGCATTATCATGACAAGCTTTACCTGATCATCCGCGAACGCGCCTGTCATTCCCTCTACCGCTACGGTTGGGCCATCTTTCAGCAGACTTTTCCATATGTTCCGGTCGCACGCGGACTGGCCACCCTCTGCAGTATCCTCGAAATCAAGCTGACAAGTGCTGCCATGCAGACACCGGCAGCAAAACCGACTCAGGTAGAACTGAATTGGCAGCCGCCTCTGATCAGCTATCTGGCCCAGCCTGATTCACGTCATTTTGCAGACCAGCTCCTCAAGGCGATGGGGAAATTGAAACTGCCGCTTGAGCGCTTCATGAAGCAGTACGAAATTGATCCAGAGCTGCCACTTGGCGGAACTTTAGTGGGCCAGTGTTTTATCAGCGGGGATGCTGGGCTCTTTACCGGCAGTCATCTGCAGTTCCAACAGGCGCTGGCGCATGCGGGCTCCGATATTCAGGTAACCTTGATCAAAAGACTCTTTAGCATGAATGATCTGGAAGCTGACACGGCAAACCGTTATTTTCAAGTCGTTTATCGCCTATTCGGCGAGCCGGCCGGCGGCCACCCGATCTGGTCACTGCTGCGCAAAAAAGATGCTGTGACTTTCCAGAAGTGGATCACAGCGGCAACCATCGGCAGCCATTGCCGGAAAAGCAAGGCCAAAGCCCGTTTTTATCTCCGATATGCCGAACTGGTACAGGAGATCGAACGCTGGGATGATACCACGATCATCTTGCACTTTCCTGGTTTTATTATTGTCGATGAACGGCAACAGCCCCTGTTTTCTCTGTATTATGAGCAAGACAATCCAGAAGTGCTGCCATTTGATTTCAGGCAGGCCAGCGGCGACCAGAACCCTGGCAGCACAGTTGTGCCGCACCGCCGTGTCGAGGACGCAGTCAGCCGGGCAAGCACGGACGGTCCGGTCGGCCTCCTATTCGATGAAGAAGGGATGCGCATCAGCGCTGCCTTCATTGATTATTGCCTATGTCAGAAAAAAGCGATTTCACGTAACAAGCTGAAGAATCTGGAGCCGCTGTAAAACAAACCCATAAAGGGCTGTGAAACGGCGATGTATCGCGGTATAAGGCGATATAGCGGTGATCGAAACTGCATTGACTTGCCGATGTGCCTTGTTTATAATGCCTTAGAGGCTGTCAATACGACATCGCGGAGGAGTAGCGAAGAGGCCGTAACGCGCTGCACTCGAAATGCAGTTATCCGCAAGGGTACGTGGGTTCGAGTCCCACCTCCTCCGCCACACATCGTCTGAAAACTCATATTTTCAGATGAAAAAGACACCAGAATTCAGGTTTTTCAATCTGTTTCTGGTGTTTTTTGTTGTGATACTGAC
>JAWSUP010000402.1:0-3926 GCA_033549405.1 Bacillota bacterium
GATCGACCTGTCACCGGTGATCCGCCGGATCCTGTTTGTCGAAAATCGCACCAATTTCCACTGGCTGGTCCAAAGGCGCGGACAGAACGAGGACTGGTTCGATACCTTGCTGGTTTACCATGGCGGCTGCTACAGCCCGTCCAAAGGACGGTTTTTTCAAAAGCTCAAAGAAGCGGTCGCGCGTGTAGAACAGCCGGCTGTACCGGTGAGTGATGAACATTTTTCTGGTCTGGATCAGTCTGTAGATAAAGCCCGTTTGACACATATAGATGTCTATCACTGGAGTGACATCGACCTCGGCGGTTTTCTTATTTTCAACCGACTGAAACAGAACTTTTTCCCGCAGCTTATGCCCTGGCACATGGACCGATCCGATCTTTTGAGCCATCTCAATCAGGCGCAGCCGATCAGCAGAGCATACGCCGAACGGCTGCGCCGGCTGCTTGCAGACGAACGCTATCAGGTCTTCCACCCGGTCATCGGACTTGCCCTGGACAGGGGCGTCCGTCTCGAGCAGGAAGCGCTGCTGGGGCGCGTTTGATACTGGGCAATCTTTCATTCATAATAGAATCAGATAATAGAATACAAAGAGACAACCGAAATGGTCAGCAGGATTAACCAGACCAGCTCCTGCATCACCAATATTCGGAAATCTGGCCGGATCTGTTTTATGTGCCGGCACAAGTAATTAGGAGGAACAGACCATGCAATACCATCCATTTGGAAAGACAGGCGTCAACATTTCAGCGCTTGGTTTTGGCGCCATGCGGTTGCCGACGACAAGTATCAACGGCCAGACCGTTTATGACACAGAAGCTGGAATCCAGATAATCCGTCGGGCATTCGAACTGGGCGTCAATTATGTTGATACGGCTCCATACTACTGTAGCGGAGAAAGCGAGATCATTGTCGGTCAGGCATTAAAGGGCTGGCGGGACAAAATCCTTCTGTCGACAAAAAACCCGGTGGAAAACAGCTCGGGCGCAGACTGGCGCCGCCGTCTGGAAAAATCCCTGACCAAGCTAAGCACGGACTCGATTGATTTTTACCACATGTGGGGCATCAGCTGGAAGGCTTTCGAAGAAGAAATCAACGTTCCGGACGGTCCGCTCGAAGCAGCCGTCAAGGCCAAACAGGAAGGGCTCATCAAGCATATTTCGTTTTCCTTCCACGACAAGCCGGAAAACATGATCCGGCTGGTTGATACCGGCTGCTTTGAGTCGGTTCTCTGCCAGTACAATCTGCTTGACCGGGCCAATGAGGAAGCCATTGCCCACGCCCATGCCAAGGGACTGGGTGTTGTGATTATGGGTCCGGTTGGCGGCGGACGGTTAGGCGCTCCTTCGGAAACCATCGAAAAGATGCTGCCGGGCAAGCGGCTCAGCAGTGCTGAAATTGCCTTGCGTTTTGTGCTGACAAATCCGCACGTCTCCTGCGCCTTGTCTGGAATGGGCAGCAAACAAATGGTCGAAGAAAACGCCGCGGTCGCTTCCGATGATTCGCCACTCCGCCCGGATGAGGTCGAACGGATCAAAGTGTCCATGGAAGAAAACAAGAAGATGGCCGACCTCTATTGCACAGGTTGCAACTACTGCATGCCCTGCCCATTCGACGTGAATATTCCGTTGAATTTCCAGATCATGAACTACCACCGGGTCTATGGTCTCACCCAGTACGCGCGCGAGCAGTACAAGGCGATCGGCACCAAAGACTGGCTGAAAGGCAAAAATGCAGCAGCCTGCACCGAGTGCGGCGTCTGTGAAGAGAAATGTCCGCAGAAGATCCAGATCCGCAAACAGCTCAAGGAGACAGCAGAAGCGCTGGGCTAAAGAGCTGTTAAGAAATCACTGACGCCTGATATCGTCCGGAAATCAGTCCGTGATATGCTCGATCAAAAGGGTTTCCTGTCCGGGTCGGTATGTCAATCGGGGGACAGACAGCAGATTGGGCAGCAATTCGATCAGTGTGGGATGCGGCAATCGTTCAACAATAAATGTTCGAACGGTACCCTCGAAATAGACTGCGCCTGTCTCCGGATAACCATAGGTGCATATTCTGATTTTCATTTTTGCCAATTCCGGGCTTATGCCTTGCGGCAGGACTGAATCGTTATTTTTCCTGCTAAAAATGTATCTGCTCAATGTGGCTCCTTTGCTTACTTGGGCGGACTTAAAACTACTCGATTTTGTGCGTATCTCAATGCGTCAGCCATCCAATCAGATGGTGCCAGAGGCTGCTATGAACATCTGCTAATTATACCAGAAGTCAATGGCTTGATGGGGGCACTTCTGAATCATCTAGCGATCTTGCGGTGGCAGCATGGCCAGTCGTTCCATTTCTGCTGTATAATGCTATTATTAAAACTCCATGAAACGGGATAAAGGTGATTCATGACCGGCAACATCACAATTTATCCAGTCTGCAACAGCCCGATGACAACCATTATGATCGTCATCGGGGTTTTGATCCTGACCGGATCCATTATTACATTTGCGGTCGTGCTTGCGGCCAGGCGCCAGCTTATGCGACTGCGGGGCATCCTGCCGGAAGCTTTGACTGGCAGGCTGATGCAGGAACTAAACGCCGGCATTATCAATCTGCAAAACCAGGAGCCGGTATCGCTGTCCGGGATGGACCGGATCTTTGCCCCCCAGATACAGGCAGATTTTCCTGAGCTTAACCTTGAAGAACTCAAACGGCGGACGGAGCGGCTTGCCATAACGACGCTGTCCGCCATCGACAGCCAGGATGCCGGTCAACTGAGCGAATCACATGAGCTCTATCTCGCCCAGGTCAAACAGTATCTCAAGCGGCTGAAAGCACTTGGACAACGTGAGCAGTACAGTGAAATCACGGTGCATCGCATTGTTATCTCTGATTACCAGAAGCGTGAAGGAACCTGCCGGATCCGCTTTCAGCTGGCTGTCGGCGCGCAGTACCGCAGGACAGATCAAGCTGGCCGTCAACTGTCCGGTCAGGATACAGTCACACAATTTAAATTGGAAATCGAAGCCCTGTATGTTCAGGACAAAGACCATCCGGGGTCGCTTCTTTCCAGTGCGCTGGCTGTCAACTGCCCGAATTGCGGCGCTCCGGTCCCGTCACTGGGCGACAGGCGCTGCGCGTTCTGCGGTTCCGCGATAGAACCGATCAACAATAAAGTGTGGACATTCAGCCGCTTTGAGCGCTCGCCGGACAGGCAGTGATCTGCGCTGCCGGACATCAAGGGGGAAACATCATGAAACCACGCGAACGTTTTGTCCGGGTGCTTAACTTCCAGTCTCCTGGTGACCGCCTGCCGCTGGTCGAGTGGGCTGCCTGGTGGGACCAGACGATCAACCGCTGGCGAGAGGAAGGTCTGCCCGAAACGGCTGATTTTCGCCAGTTGGACGGACTTGGCCCATCGCTGCGCTATTTTGGACTTGATGAGCTCTATTGTATTTCGGCAGCACCCATCGGGTCGGATTGTCCAAAACCGTCTTATCACGGAGCCGGCATCCTCAAGGTTGAAGCTGCCTATGAGGCGATGCTGCCCAGGCTCTATACCGATCAGGCCATCGAACGGCTCTGCCGGACAGCCCTTAGTCTGAAAGAGCGCCACGTGGCCGGCGATCTGTCTATCCGGCTCTGGCTGGACGGCTTCTTCTGGTTTCCCCGCTCCCTTTTTGGCATCGAAGACCATTTCTATGCATTCTATGACCAGCCGGACCTGATGCGGCGCATCAATGAAGATCTGGTGCGGTTTCATCAGCGGACGCTTGATGCATTGCTGCCGATACTCGTTCCCGACATGGTCGGTTTTGCCGAAGACATGTCTTACAACCACGGGCCGATGCTGTCCCGGGATCTGTTCGATCAGTTTGTCGGCCCTTATTACCGCCAGCTGGTCCCGCGCCTGAAAGCGGCCGGCATGAAGGTGTTAGTCG
>JAWSUP010000403.1:0-3893 GCA_033549405.1 Bacillota bacterium
GGGCCAAGCGAACCATTGTCAAGTAAAGCTGCGGCAATGACGACGAACGCAGAAAGCCACAAGAGCGATCCCAGCGACCACTTTTTCCCATTGATATACAAGAACAAAGCGCCCATCTGGCTGAGACACAGGTAGTATGCATAATGATTGGCATTATAAAAAACAGCTGACTGGCTTTTGATCTTAAACAGTTCGTTGAGAGCAGGTTGGCTAATCAGGGTCAGTAAGGCCAGCAGGGTGGCAACCGCAACAAACAGGACCATGATGCGCCTGACAGTCGATCGGCTGCGTACCTGGGTGGCAGACGCGAACAGCCCACCATACAGGAGATAAGACAGCAGCCCATCGCGACGATAAGCATCGCCCATGAAAGACAACAGCCTGTTATCTGATGTCAGGCATGACAGGATGCTCCAGATCAGCATAAGACCAAGCAGGAGCGGCACCATTCGGCCAGAGAGCCACGCCTTGCGGCCGATCTTTGTACCCTGATCCTTATTTCTGACTGCATTCTTTGCGATGGAAACAAGGGCCAACAGCCAGCCCACAAAGCCGACCTGCTGTAGAGCAACGTACCAGAACGAGCTCAGCATGAGACGGAGATACTGCTCATCTGTACCGGTCAGAAAGACGCTGCGCAGCAAAATATAAAGAGGCGACAGCACCCATGCAGACAACACGATGAAAACCGCCTTTTCCAGCAGGTGCTCCGGTAAGTATGCCAGCAGCTCGTGTATGTGTTTCACTTTTTGCAGATCATGCCAGACCTGATGATAGTGCCCTGTCTTCATCTGATTTCTTTATCCATCGCTCTTTCCAATGCAACGACAAGCTGCTCAGCCTCTATTTTTCCGGTCGGAAAGAGTGTCAGTTTTTTACTTTTATATTTGCCTTGATCGATCAACTGTTCTTCTTCCAGTTGATTGAGAATGTCAAAATCATATCCCTTCCAAGCGATCGTGACTGGTGCATCAATCAATCCAGCTTTTACAAAATTCAGTGTATCGCTATCTTCAAAGGATGTTAGGTATATCAGAGCTAAAGTCAGTTTTTTAGCTAATAATTCACGTGACAATCTGCTTTCGTTTCTGTTTGTGTCCTGGTTCATCAGCTTTATCTCCTCGAATCTGCAAATTGGCATCTGACTGCATTTACATTCTATATTCAACAACGTTATCCAGTTGTATGGCCGATTAAGGACTTAGTCGCTTGGCACATAGCCATCCGATAATAAAAAGCATATACTATCCTGAATTCCTCAAGATTTTAGCGTAGACATTGGATCTGCCACACTGCCCATTATATCATCAACAGCGTCAAACGCTGAAAGAATCTATTTCTGTTTTTTGGTCAGCGCTTTTGTGAAGCGGTATCCAGCCTGGTTGGAGATGACAGATATATTTGACATCTGACTGAAAACCTTCTTCATGGATGCAGCATTGTTTGTCAGATATTTTGTGAGTCTGTTCAACAAACAGGACCGGATCAGACAGGCAATGAAGACGACAAAAACTTTACCTTCCGTTGTTTCCTCGTTATGTGTTCGTATGCGGTTGCCGTCCATATCCACCTTGATCTGGCAGAACAGCTTCCTATCAGCGTCCTTGGCACGGTAATTGTCAAGCAGATCTGACGGGGAAGATTCCATGTTAGTTGAAAAGAACATGAAGCACACTTTTCTTTATCTCATCTTGTCGACTTTATCCGTGTCGACAGCATAATCAAAGCCGTTGTCCTGATCATGTTTTGTGAGTGTAAAGTAGGGGCTACTGCCCAACAACGGCTTTTTCAAAACATAACAGCGGCCGCATGCAACTGAGCCAATAACGTAATGCGGTAAAAAGACTTCTCAGTCTCTTTTTCAGGTTCATCACCACGATTGTCAGATGAATCACCGTATCAGAAGTGTCCGAAAGGCGCGCCATCACGCGGTCCAATCCGTAGCGCCGCTTAGCTTCCCCGAATTTCCCTTCAATAGCGTTTCTTTCCCCGGCCTCGCTGCGTTCCAGCAGCTTCTGGTATTCGTAAAGGCTTTTATCTTTGGGTGGCCGCCCCAGTTTCGGCCCATTGAGCTTGATCCCATGTTTCTGACAGTATTTCAGGTTGTTCTGGTTTCGGTAGATCTTGTCGGCCAGAATCCTTTCCGGATAGCAGCCGTTTCGTTCCCGGTACCGCTCACAGCTTTCGATCAATGTTGTCGATTCATTGAAGGTATCCCAGGACAGCTTCTCGATCCTGGCGTAACCGTCCTCTAGGCTCAAGGCCAGCTTGGCTCCGAACTCCGTCGGCACATTCAACTTGCCTCGTACAATCGGTCTGATCCACGGTTGGAAAACACTCACGATCCGGTCGTCAACCGTATGACCGTTGTTGTCGTACATCTCTTTCTGCTGCAGGTAGACTTCCTTCAGGATAACCAATTGACTGTTCTGTTTCTCGCTGAGCTCATTCGTTGTCGCCAGATTCTCGATGTGGCCGATGTTCTGCCGCAGAAACTGCAGTTGGCCGCGCAGGATTCTACGAATCAGTCGCTTCCCAGGCTTTTTGTTGCGAACCAAGTACAGATACAGTTTCCTGGCCTGTCGCCGATAGGTTCGCGGTATCTCCTGTCCTTCAATGGGAACGTACAGATCATCGATCAATTGCTCACTGAGTTCCCGCACATCGTTCAGGATACCGGCATCCGTCGGAAAATGCATATCCGCCGGCGCACAGGTCGCATCCAAGATCAAGGTGCCGGCATTGTCATCGCTTTTACTGCTGTTGTCATCGCCGCTCGCTGCTGGCGGCGGGTTCTCGCGTCCGGCAGCAACAATGGCTTCATTGATTTCCGCCATCGCTTCTGGTGGGAATCGCTTACGGAAGGCCACCATCTTGCTACTGTCAAAAGGGGCTATATCTGTAAATTCGCTTAGGCCCAGAAAGTATTGAGCGTGGGGATTCTCTTGGATAAACGTAACCGTATCTTTATCTGACAGGTTAATCTCCTGTTTGATGATCATGGCGCCAAACGCTATTCTGCTCTCGATTGACGGGTTCCCGGTGTACTTCCCGGCAAAGTGTTCGGCGTATTTCTTATCCACCAGATCCCAAGGGATGATTCCCGAAAGTTTAACCCAGCGGTTCTCTGCGAAAATCCTGGCGCCGACAAATCCACTGACATAATCGTGAAAAGCAAGCTACCTGCGTTGTTTTCGATTCATGTTACCACTCCAACTGCAAGGTTTTGGGGGCTTTTCCGCCATTTCCCATACAGATATTATACCAATAATCTCCCGCTAACGCCTTGTTTTCAAGTCTTTTCAGCTGCGACAGCAGCCCCTAAAGTAGGAGTCATTAGTCTATTTATTTCAAAAATATGTCTTGACAACGGGTAGCAATTTTGTTGACTATAGCTATCCGAGGAAACACAGAGTTTACCGCGATATCAAGTCAAAGGAATGTACGGGACCAAGGCAATGCGCATGGCAAATGTTCTGGACAAAATGACGCGACGTTTCAGCAAGGAGAAAAATATAAGTCAGAGAGAGATTATCGAGGTAGCTCTTATAGAGTTCTTCCAAAAGTATGGACAGCGAAATGAAATTGATGTCTGCCTCGTGGATGGCACTCAAGATGTAGCAATATATAGTTGTGACTGAGTACATTCAAGGCTTCAATTTGCCGATAGCTGGATCATAGAACGACTTTTTTACAGGTAGTGTTTGAAATTTTGTGTATCCCTCAGTAGTACTGCTGAGATTTCGTGCATCTGCCTGATCAGCTACTAGTAGATCGTTCTGCAAATGAGTAGACTCATATAGTGGTCTCATCCATCTTGTAGGTCCAGTGATGAACCACTGGAGCGCGGTTGATTTCCTCGATGGCGAGCAAGATCCGGCGCTTCAGCTCCG
>JAWSUP010000404.1:0-3873 GCA_033549405.1 Bacillota bacterium
TCAGAGTCGTCATGCTTTGAGGAATCTGTGCCATTTATACCTCTGACCTGTAACTAATAAGAAACCAGCGTTACAAAACACCGTCAGGCTGCTAGTGGCTCTCTTTCGCGAAGGATTGACAAAAACAGGGCAATCCGGGAGCGAAAGTAGTAGAGCCACTTGTAAATGACGGTGTAAAACACCGTCAGGCTACTAGTGGCTCTCTTTCGCGAAGGATTGACAAATCGGGCATGGTAAAGAAGTTACTTGGTCTTTCTTCCAGAGGATTGGCGAAAAAGGTCAATCCTCTGGAAGAATTATAGAGCAAGTTGCTTCTTAACATGACCTAGGGCAATCCGGTCTATGCCCTGAGTGGTTCTCTTTTGTCCGGCATTCAGGACAGTAGCCATACAGATCCAGCTTATGCCCGCTGATTACATAATTGGTTTCAACTTCAAGCTTCCGGCTGTAGTCTTCCAGCGGGCAGCCATCGATCGGAACGATCTTGTGGCAGCCGATGCACACCAGGTAATGCCGATGCACACGGCGGTTATATTCGTGCAAGGCCCGGCCATCCTGTGAGATGCTCAGGCGGTTCAGAAGCCTGTTGGTAACCAGAATATCCAGAGTCCGGTACACCGTTGACAGATTGATGGACACCTTACGGGCTTGCAAGGCGGCAAAAATATCTTCGGCTGTTCTGGGCTGCTCGTTTTTATCCAGGATATCCAGAATAGCCATGCGGTGCTTTGTTTTCTTCAGGCCACAGTTATTCAGATCTTCTTCATATATTTGTCTGTTTTTCACCGGGTCACCTGCTGTATCACATGCTTATCCGTCAGTCAACGGATCTCTTTGTCTTCACTATACCTTTCTGCCAAAGCTGTTTCAAGCCATGACACACACCTTAGCGTGTGGCCACGAGTGCACAGGCCTGGACAATCTGCAGGCCGCTTTTTTCTGCAAAGTCACCCAATTCGTCGCTATATGTTCCCGGCTGAAACCAGATGTAAGGTATCTGAAGTCGGATCGCCTCTTCAATAAATCCCCTGCCGATCTTTGGAGTAACTACCATATTGACGACGGCAACCTTCTGCGGCAAATCCGACAGGCTGGCGTAACATGGATCGTCATCGATCTTATCGTAGCGCGGATTGACTGCGTAGACCTGATAACCTTTGCGCTTTAGTTTGCGATAGATCATGTTGCCGTACTTTTCCGGGTTCTGGTTGGCGCCGACAACAGCCCAGACTTTCTCCTGAAGCATTTTTTCTTCGAGCATCATATGAACCTCCAGACGTTTTCGCTTATACACGCCTTAACTTCGGCTTCTTTCTCAATGATGCCAATAAAACGGCAACAATACAACGCGTGCAACTGAATTACTTGTCATTTATTGGTCTTTTGCTCATAATGACTGTAGAGGTGGCCTTTTGCAGGGTTGCTTCCCGAATAACAGGGGGTGGCAGATATGCTGAGAATTACAGTCCTGGTCGAGAATACCGTGCGACGACGCGATCTGCTGGCCGAACACGGCCTGTCGCTCTGGCTTGAGTGTGATGACGCCCAGATTCTTTTTGATGCCGGCCAGTCTGATGCTTATCTGCGCAATGCCCGGCATTTGGGCATCGATTTCTCGACAACCGACCGCATCGTGCTCAGCCATGGGCATTACGACCATGGCAATGGATTTCGCCACTATCCAGTTGATGAATCAGGTGTCTGGCCGCGCTTTTTTGCGCATCCGGATGCGTTTGCCAGGCGTTATGCAGTACATGATGATCGTGACAGCCCAAGATCCGTCGGATTGAACTGGATTCCGGCAGACTTGCCAAGCCTGGAGAAGCATCTGATGCTGAACACCGGGACGGTTGCCATCGCTGCAGACACCTGCCTGTGCAGCCATATTCCTGACCAGGTCAGCGGAGCCGAACCTGCTGCCGGTTTTTTGATCGAAAAGGAAGGCAACAAACAACCAGACCGTTTTCTTGATGAGCAAATACTGATATCAAGACAGAAAAACGGTCTGGTTGTCATCTGTGGCTGTTGTCATCCCGGCCTGCTCAACAGCCTTAAATGTGTGCACAGGCTCTATCCAGGCGAGCATATCCATGCTGTTCTGGGCGGTTTTCATCTGAATCAATATATCGAAAAAGAACTTGATGATCTGGTGTCGTCTCTGAAAGCATTATCATTTGACATGCTGGTCCCCATGCACTGTTCCGGTCATATGGCCTGGTGTCGTCTCCGCGAAGCCTTTCCTGACCGCTGTTTATCTTTGCAGACCGGCGATGTGATTGAGTTTTAAACACGGAAAATATCATGCGTCAGATTCTGGCTGGTTTACTGCAGCTGCAGCGTTATCGCAAACTGCATCAAACCAAAACGCAGTAGTCCCCTGATCGCTGGAAACGCCGAATGAAACGCGATGCTGTTCAAAGATGCTGCGAACTATGGCAAGTCCCAGGCCGCTGCCCAGCGGCCTGCTGCCGGCACGATCCGCGCGGTGGTAGCGTTCCCAGATCCGGCCGAGTTCTTCAGGTGCGATCGTTTCACCTTCATTACGCACGACAATCCGGCAATGCCCATTCTGCTCTTGAACGACCAGCGCAACAGCAGACCCCGGTGTGGCGTGATCGATGGCGTTGTTGATCAGATTGTGTAATACCTGGATCAGACGGGCTTCATCAAATATGATCGTGACCTCCGGACTTTGCAACAGTAGACGCAACCCGGCTGCCTGAGCGACCTGCTCGTATCGGCCCATCACCTGTTCCAGCAGAGGCCGGAGCTGAAATGAGGTTTGCCTGATTTTCTCAACACCTGCCTGCAATCGCGAATAATCCAGAATATCGCGCACAACGCCGGTCAGACGTGTCGCTTCTTCAGAGATCAGTGTCAGCTGTTCTTGTCTTTTAGTATCATTTGGCCAGGTCACATCGCGGACTGTCTCCGCATAACCCCTGATAACGGCGAGCGGCGCCCGCAGCTCATGTGAAACATTGGCGATCAGTTCCTTGCGCAGCTGGTCTGTTTTCTGCAGTTCAACGCTGAGGTCGTTCAAGGCAATTGTCAGCCGGCCGATTTCGTCGCGGCTTGTGACCGGCAAGGAGACGGCCAGATTCCCTTTGGCCAGTTCATGAGCCGCTGCCGTTACGGCACGAATGGGGCGAGACAGCCTGCGGGACAGGTAAACTGCCAAAATGACAGCCAAGAACAAAAGAAGAATCGTCACAATCCAGAGCTGATGGCGCAGTATGCGCGCCGCTTCGTCAACGTCGGACAGTGAAAATACCGCAAAGAGATAGCGATCGCCCGGCATGGCACTGCCAAGTACTGCATAGCGACCAGAGCCCCCTTGTCCCTGGACAAACTGTGCCTGGCCGTTGGCGTTTTCCGGAACCATTGACTGGATGGAGCGAATCATCATGCCCATCATGGGCAGTCCTTGCGACCGGTACAGGATGTCACCTGTTTTGCTGATCACGACCAGGTTTGCATTCAGCTGTTCGCCCAGCGTGTCATAATCAACTTTACCGTCCAGAGCAGCCTGCCCGATCGCATCGCTGACAGACTGAAGCCGCTCTTTCAGGTAACTGTCGCGCATTACGCCTGCCTGAACAAACCAGAGAATGCCGACTGTCAGGGCTGCCATGGCGATAAACCCCAAAAAAAGCTTAAGGCCGATACTTCTCATACACTGTCACCTTGTGCAGAATCAGTGGCACCGGCCACATCCTGATTTTCGACAGATTTCAGCGCTGCTGATTCAAACCGGTATCCGGTGCCCCAGACGGTTCCGACCAGGTTGCGATATGGGCCCAGCTTATCGCGTAAACTGCGCACATGGGTATCGACCGTGCGTGCGTCGCCAAAATAATCGTAGCCCCAGAC
>JAWSUP010000405.1:0-3869 GCA_033549405.1 Bacillota bacterium
GCTTATATTCTGATTGCCCTGGCCGAACATTATTTTTTGACGCGCGATAATGATTGGTTTGAAAAGTCGGCAGTCAAAATACTCGGGTGCATTGATTGGGCATTTGGACAAATCGAAGATTATCGCAAGAAGGGGGCATGGGATGAAGGATTAATGCCGCCTGTTCGGATGGGTGATGTCAGTGACTGGGGCACATACTATTTCGGTGAGGCCAGTTATTATTTGGGTATAAAGGAAGCTTTGCGTGCGATTGCCAGTCTTGGTCCTGCATATGCTGCAGAAGCCGGCCTGCGACGCAGCAAGCTGGAAGCTTACCGTCAGGCTATTCGCAAGGCATACCGGAAGAGCATCAGCCTATCACCTGTTATCCCACTGAGAAATGGCACATATGCTCCACCGTTGGCCACAAAAACCTATCTGCGCGGGTTCATGAGCGATATCTGGCCGCTTAGTCCCTGCAACGGCTTGCGTAATGCATGGATGGATATCGACTTTCCAGCCAAGTTGATTGAGGCGGGTGTCTTTGGTCCCGAAGAACCGGAATCAAAATGGCTTCTGGATTGCCTGGAAGATCACCTGCTGCTGGACAGCTTCCTGATGCCCAAAAAATGGGACAAAATTGAGCAAGATCCCGTGACCTGTGCCAGGGACGCGACATCGCAGCTGACAGATTATGATGCGGACAAGGACTGGTATGCATGGGGCGGAACAGGCTGGCAGAACGGTTATTGTTCCCTAATGCAGTGTTATCTGATCACTGGCGAGACAAATGCCTTCCTGCGCTCCTTTTACAACACTTATGCTGTTGAAGTTGATCCTGAGACTTACTGGTTCCGGGAGCATGCCGCATCCATTGATTATCCTCCCAAGACTTTTGAGGAAGCTATGTTCCTTTACCGACTAAAATCTATGTTGGTGTTTGAGCATGATAACAAACTGTACTTGAATCGATGCGTACCGGACGAATGGTTTCGAAAGGGCTTTGAGGTTATCCAGATGCCCACGAACTATGGGCTTTTGAATATGAATGTAAGCTGCTGTGATAATGAGTTAGTGATAAAGATATCGCTTAGTCTGAGAAAAAGACCCGATCGCGTGATTCTGCGTGTCACTGGATACGGAAACGTAGAACTCGATCCTGAGAAGTGTGAATGGGTCTGGCAAGAGAACCCATCTTTCGACCAAAATCGATAAATATCTGATAAATGAAGCTGAAAACGCCCTAATACCAGCAAATAATTAGAATAATCCAGATGTAGTGACAAATTATAAATGCACTTCTATACAGCAAAGGCATTTCTAGCATAATTGGTCGAAAGACCGGGTAAGATGCTTGAAGAAAAAAGCGTACACGGTAGAAGCAGTGATTGTTTAATAAGCACAAGTTAACAATATGACTTGTCAGGAACAGCTTTTATGATTTGACCATCAAGAGCAAGATTGAACTTCAAGGTTCGGCAGCATTGTCCAATCAAGACCTATGTGATCCTAAATACTAGCCAGAATCGTCTGGTTGAACATCAGGGGGTACGGTGAACGTGATAAAACGGATCAGACAAACGGAAACCGTTCAGCCAGCAGACTGCAGTCTATTGTGATTGCCGGGAACGGCGTGTATTTGGCCCGTCTTTGAAAAGGAAACGAAGCTAAACAAGCAGAAAGGTTGAGCAATCATGACACCAGCAGAGCAGGCAGATAAATCACCGGTTATTCATCTGATTGGCAATGCGCATATTGATCCCGCCTGGCTATGGCGCTGGACAGACGGATTCAGTGAAGTCAAGGCGACTTTTCAGGCAGCAGTTGATCGCCTGGAAGAGTATCCTGATTTTATTTTTACCTGCGCCGGAGCCTGCTATTATCATTGGGTTGAACAGAACTGCCCGGAATTGTTCCAGGAGATCAGCCATTATGTCTCAGAAGGACGATGGGTGCCGGTCAATGGGTGGTGGCTGCAGCCTGACTGCAATATTCCTTGCGGGGAGTCATTTGCCCGGCATGCCTTCTATGGCCAGCGTTATTTCCTGGAGCGTTTCGGTATGATCTGCGATACTGGTTATAATGTCGATTCATTTGGCCACAGCGGCATGTTACCCCAGATTCTGCTCTTGAGTTGTTTGAAGAACTATGTCTTTATGAGACCATCAGATATGGAAAAACCGGATCTGCCTCATGTTTTTTACTGGCAGAGTCGCGACGGCAGCCAGGTGCTGACATACAAGATCCCCCTGAGCTATGGACATAAAGATGTCAACCTGATTCCTGAGAAAATTGCAGCGGTTGCAGCCACCGGAAAACACGAAGGAAAAGACATGATGTTTTTTTATGGCGTGGGAAACCATGGTGGCGGCCCGACCATAGCTCTACTAAACAAGATACGATCGATGCAGCAACAGCCGGGTGGAAAATCATTCGTTTTCAGTTCTCCCACTCGCTATATGGCTTCCATTCGCGAACAGGGCGGTCCGATCCCTGTTGTCGAAGACGATCTGCAGCACCATGCGATCGGGTGTTACAGCGCCATGCTGGCGATCAAGAAAGCCAATCGGCGTGCCGAACAAAGGCTTTTGGCCGCCGAACGGTTCGACACCTTGACTTCGATCCTGTTTCAGACACTGCCTCAAACAGCTCTTTTGGGCCAGGCCTGGCAGTCGGTTTTATTCAACCAGTTTCACGACATTCTGGCTGGCTGTAGTATCCGGACGGTTTATGATGATGCGTTGGAAAGGGTTGGCGGTGCGCTCAGCATGGCTGGTGACATTCTGAACAATGCCGTACAGAAAATCTCCTGGGCTATTGATACATCAGGCGCTGATCCGCTGCCTCGCTCCAAAGAAGAAGACGGACAGTATTGGGGGCTTCAACCTAAGGGAACACCTTTGGTTGTCTTCAATCCGCTGCCTTTTCCGGTTGTCCTACCTGTTGAGGCAAATGGCGAATTAGCGGGTATTACAGATCACAAAGGCAGCCTCATTCCGATCCAACTGGTTCGCAGTCTGGTCACAAATGGTGCAAATGACAAATGGAATACCTTGTTTATAGGCACCCTACCCGCGCTGGGCTTCGCAACCTATTGGCTGCACAAGACGCAGGACAAAGCCGAAACCTGTACTGATTTTATAGAGATTGCTTCTGACGGCAGCCGGATGGCCAACGCCTGGACAGAAATCCTGCTTGATCCGGTATTGGGGACGTTCGTTACAATAAGGGATCGTCGATGTGACCGGATTTTCAACAAAGGGCCGTGTTCGGTTGGCTTGATCGTGGACGAGACACACAGTGATACCTGGGGGCATGGGCTGAAAGATTATCGTGATGTTATCGGTTGTTTTACCACAGATAACATCCGGGTCATCGAACAAGGACCTTTGCGTGCCCGCATTCGTCTTGACCAAAGGTATGACCAATCCACCCTGATACAGGATTTGATTCTCTATGCGGATCGTCCGGAACTCGAGATTCGGATCAAAATTCACTGGCTGGAAAAGCACCGGATGCTCAAACTGGAATTTCCACTCCAAATTGCGGCAGACCATGCCACGGTGGAGATCCCGTATGGCTTTATCGAACGGGCTTTGGATGGTGCAGAAAAGCCAATGCAGCGTTGGGTAGATGTCAGCGACGATCAAGGGGGCGTATCGCTCATCAACGATTCCAGCTATGGTTATGATATTCAGGATGGCGTTTTGCGCCAGACTGTACTGCGCAGCCCGATTTTCGCGGATCATTATGGATCTCGTGATGAAGACTGTGAATTCATGGAACAAGGGGAACATGCCGTGCGTTTTTTGGTTTATCCGCATGCCGGGGACTGGCGGCAGGCCGGAACCCACAACAAGGCGCTCGCGTTCAACGCACCGGTTATCCAG
>JAWSUP010000406.1:0-3866 GCA_033549405.1 Bacillota bacterium
CAGCAACAGCACCCGGCGGGTTCCAAGGTTGATCATCGGCTCGACCGCCAGAACCATCCCGGCTTCCAGCCTGAGGCCATGTCCTCTGCGCCCGAAGTTGGGCACATCCGGCTCCTCATGCAGATTTCGGCCGATCCCATGTCCTGTCAGCTCACGCACGACGCCATAGCCACGACTCTCCGCATGTGTCTGGATCGTCGCGGACAATTCGCCAATCCTGCTGCCGATGACCGCCTTGGCAAAGGCCATCCAGAAACAGTCTTTTGCAGCTTGCACCAGTTCTTTGACAGATTCGTGAACCGTGCCGATGTTAAATGTTCTGGCAGCATCAGCGTGATATCCGTCCAGGTTGACACCGACATCAACTGACAGGATGCTGCCGTCTTCCAGTACTCGTTTCGGACTGGGAATGCCATGGACCACTTCACAATCGATCGATGTGCAGATGGCCGCCGGAAACGGTGGCTGCCCATAACCGAGAAAGGATGGTTTCCCGCCGGCTTTGCGCATGATGTCCCGCGCCGTTTGATCCAATGACGCTGTGCTGACGCCGGGTCGGGCCTGATCGCTGATGGTTGCCAGCACGTCGGCCACAATGCGGCCGGCTGCGGCCATCTTTTCTATTTCTGCTGTCGATTTCAAATGAACCATGTCACAAACCGGTCCTGGCCGGCCAATCAGACAGTTTGTCACGGACTGATTCAAAGCAAGCCTGTATGGAGCCTTCGTTATCGATATCTATCAGCAACTGTTGTTTCCGATAGTAGCTGATCAGCGGTTCTGTCTGCTGTTTGTATGTCTGCAGCCTTTTAATGATGGTTTCTTCCCGGTCATCGGCTCGCTGGACCAGCGGTTCGCCGCAAGCGTCACAGATACCCGGGGTTTTCGGCGGGATTGATACAATGTTGTAACTGCGTCCACATCCGGAGCAATGCCGTCTGCCGGACAGGCGGCGTAAGATTGTCGCGTCGCCGACCTGCAGATTGATGACGGCAACAATCGGCAACCGCCTGACAGGTGGCATCGTCTGCAGGGCTTCTGCCTGGGGTATGGTGCGCGGAAATCCGTCCAGAAGAAACCCTTTGGCACAATCCTCCTGATCCAGCCGGTCGCTGACCATGGCGATGGTCAGTTCATCGGGCACCAGTGCGCCGCGTTTGATAAAGGTTTCAACTTCGCAACCGAGCTCGGTTTTTCCTGCAATATTCTTGCGGAAAATATCGCCGGTCGATATATGCGGGACTTGGTACAATTCGGCCAGATCTTTTGCCAGGGTTCCTTTCCCGGATCCTGGCGGGCCCAGTAAAATCAGTTGCATGAGAAGCCTCCTGAAACAGGAACAAGGGCATTCTGCCATTGGCGAAATGCCCTGCTGCCGGTGATGAATCGTCTAGTCAAGAAACCCTTTGTAATGGCGCATCACCATCTGTGCTTCAAGTTGATTAACAAGATCGATGGCAACACCGACCAGAATCAGAACGGCTGTACCGCCAAACCAGATACCGGTCACCCCGGTAATGGCGCTCAGCAGGGTTGGCATAAGAACGATCAGGACAAGGAACATGCCGTCAAACCAGGACAGGCGTCTCGATGTTTTGTTAATGAAATCGGAAGTCGGTCTGCCTGGCCGGATGCCCGGAATAAATCCGCCGTTCTTCTGCAGATTGTTGGCCACCTCGATCGGGTTGAACTGCACCATGGAATAGAAAAAGGTGAATCCAATGATCAGAAGGCCGTAGGTGACATAATAGACCGGATTGCCTGTAAAATTCATGAACCACTGGGCGATCGGTCCAGGTGTTTCGCCCGCCCTGGTAAACAGGGATACAAGTGTCGAAGGCAGCATGACGATGGAGCTGGCAAAGATAACAGGGATAACACCTGCCTGATTGACCTTGATGGGCAGGTAGGTGCTCTGGCCGCCATACATCTTGCGTCCAATAACTTTTTTGGCATACTGGATCGGGATGCGGCGCTCAGCCATGTGGACAAATACGACAAGCGTGATGACCAGGACGAAAATCAGGACGACGCCGATCGTACCGAGTATGGACACGATGACATTGCTGGTCAATGTCCAGGTCTGGAAATACTGGAACATTGTCCTGACCGCATCCGGTCCGCGGGTGACAATGCCGGCGAAAATAATCAGCGAAATACCGTTACCGATACCTGATTCATTGATCTGCTCGCCGATCCACATGATAAACGCGGTACCAGCTGTAAAGCTGACGATGACCAGAATGGCGTTAAGGGCGAAAGGCAACGATGAGGTCGATGCCAGCCGTGTGGTGAACCAGTAAGCGGTTGCCTGCATCAGGGCCAGGCCGATGGTCATGTAACGAACGTATTGCTGGATCTTCTTTCTGCCTTCATCCCCTTCTTTCTGCAGCCTTTCGAGTGCCGGAATGGCTACTGTCAACAGCTGCATGATGATCGAAGAATTGATGTAGGGCACAATGCCCAGCGAAAAAATGGAGACCTGCTTGAAGGCGCCGCCGGAGATGATGTCCAGAAAACTGCCCAGCTGGCCAAAACGGTCGAGCAGAGCGGTGAAAGCGGCTGCGTCTATGCCCGGGACGGGAACCCTGATGCCGATCCGGTAGATGATCAACATGATCAGGGTAAACAGGAGCTTTTTCCGCAGATCCGGGATTTTGAAGGCATTTTTCAGGGTTTCAATCATACCGGACATGCTCAAACCTCCTCGGCCGTTCCTCCAGCCTTTTCGATTTTTTCTTTGGCCGAAGCCGTATAGGCGTTGGCACGGACAGTCAGTTTTTTCGTCAGGTTGCCGTTGCCCAGGATCTTGATGCCGTCATTGACTTTCGGCAGTGAAATAAGTCCGGACTGCTTCATGATCAGCGCATCAACAGTTGCGCCGTCATCAAATCGTTCCAGATCACTGACATTGATTTCAACGTATTGCAGCGCAAAACGCTTGTTATTGAAGCCACGCTTGGGCAGACGGCGATACAACGGCATCTGGCCGCCTTCAAAACCGGGACGGACGCCGCCGCCGGAACGCGAATTCTGCCCTTTGTGCCCGCGCCCGGCTGTCTTGCCGTTTCCGGACCCGACGCCGCGCCCTTTGCGGTAAGCACTCTGGCTGGCTCCTTTGGTGGAACCTACTTCATTGATCTTCATGATGGGGCGCCTCCTTAAGTTTCTTCACAGCGGACCAGGTGGGCCACGTGCCGAACCATGCCGAGAATAGACGGCGTCGCTTCCTGCAGAACGGCCTGGCCAATTTTGTGCAGGCCGAGAGCACGTACTGTTGCTACTTGTTTCTTGTTGGCACTGTTTGTACTCTTAATCAGTGTAATCGTTAGTTTTGCCACGTCTGAACCCTCCTGTTACAGTATGTCTTCAACGGATTTCCCGCGAAGCCTGGCAACCTGCTCGGGGGACTTCAGGCTCTTGAGACCTTCGATGGTTGCATTGACCATATTGTTCGGATTATTCGATCCAAGTGACTTGGTCCGGATATCTTTGATGCCGGCCAGCTCGAGAACGGCACGGACAGGTCCGCCGGCGATGACGCCGGTACCGCCGCCTGCCGGTTTGAGCAAAACCCTGCCGGCGCCGAATGTGCCGATGGCTTCATGGGGTATGGTAGAATCGCTGAGCGGAACCTCAATCAGGTTCTTTCTGGCATCTTCAATACCCTTGCGAATGGCATCGGGAATTTCAGCTGCTTTTCCGAGGCCTTTGCCCACATGGCCGTTTTCGTCACCAACAATAACCAAGGCGGCAAAACGGAAATTGCGGCCACCCTTGACTGTCTTGGAGACACGCCCGATGTGAATGACCTTTTCTTTGAGATCGAGTGCGTTGGAATCGATGCGCATGACAGTTCCTCCCTG
>JAWSUP010000407.1:0-3844 GCA_033549405.1 Bacillota bacterium
CGATGTTTTCACGGATCGAACCGGTAAAGAGGATGCCTTTCTGCGCGATATAGCCGATCTTTTTACGCAGATCTTCCTGAGCGACATCACGGACATCGACTCCGTCGACCAATATCCGGCCGGCGGTGACATCGTAAAACCTGGGGATCAGGTTGATCAGGGTCGACTTGCCGCAGCCGGTGCTGCCGATGATGGCTGTCGTCTCCCCGGGGCGGGCTGCCAGCGATATATCATGCAGTACATCGGCTTCCGCATTGGGGTAGCGGAATGAGACATGCTCGAATGTGATGAGACCCTTTTGCGCCGATTCGAAGGGAACGGGCTCAACCGGATCGACGATAACCGGTTTGACTGACAGGATCTCAGCGACACGCTGTGCCGACACGCTGGCCCGGGGCAGCATGATGAAGACCATCGACAGCATCAGAAAGCTCATGATGATCTGCATCGTATACTGGATAAAGGCCATGATGTCACCGACCTGCATGGCGCCCAGGTCAACCTGGCGGGCGCCCACCCAGACGATCAGGAGCGATATGGCGTTCATAATCAACATCATCAGCGGCATGGTTAAGGCCATCAGCCGACTGACGAACAGGTTGATCTTCGTCAGGTTCTGGTTGGCGCTGTCAAAGCGCCTCTCTTCATGAAGCTGGGTGTTGAAAGCCCTGATCACCATCAGACCGGAAAGAAACTCCCTTGTCACCAGATTGAGCTGATCGACCAGTTTCTGGATTTTTTTGAATCGCGGTACGGCAATGTTGAACAGGATCAGGATCAGGGTCATCAAGGCTGCGACTGCGACTGCGATGATCCAGCCCATCGAGACATTGCTGTTCAGTACTTTGATGATGCCGCCTACTCCGAGAATCGGCGCAAAGAAGAGAATGCGCATCAGCATGACCAGGGCCATCTGGATCTGCTGGATGTCATTGGTCGTGCGCGTGATCAGCGAAGCGGTTGAGAATGTGTCAAATTCCGTGCTGGAAAAAGACTCAACCCTGGCGAAAGACGCCAGGCGCAGATCACGGGCGACACCGGCGGCCACCCGTGCGGCGAAGAGACCGACCAGAACAGAACAAGCCGCTCCCAGAAGCGCGATCAGCAGCATCAGGCCGCCGGTGCGCAGAATATACTGCCGCTGAATTGCAGCCAGGTCCAGACCGATCACTTCATATTCAGAAGCGATCCAGGCGATGGCCGACTGGCGCAGCATGCTCTCGGGAATGGCAGAAAGCTGTTCGCTCAACTGGTTGAGGAGCTGCTCACGCGCCCCGGCAGGCATCTGTCCCAGCAGATCGATTAAATCAGTTCCGGCGGGAACACCTGGCAGAGCGAAACCACCCTGATCAAACATGGCCATCAATGATAGCGCCCGGGTTATCTGGTCAGTCGCGTCATCCGAGAGGGTTGTGCCTTCTTGAAGCTCTGCCAATACTTCCGATTCAAGCAGCGGATATTGACGGACTTTGTCCGCATAGGCGTCAGCAGGCAGTTTGTTGCGATCAAGCGTCAGCCAGGCGATATCCGCCTCAGCAGCCGCATCAGGTGAAAGCAATAGCTTCAGTTCGGAAAATCCGGACTGACGTATGACGGTAGGCAGAGGCTGTTCGACACCGGACTGCTGAATGCCGACATTGATAATTCGTGACATATAGTCGGGCAGAGCCAGGTCCGCCATGGCCTGAGCAAAAAGAAGGATAAAGATCAGAAATACAACACCGATATACGGGCGTAAATAACGGATCAGCTTGAGCATGCTGCCAGTTCCTCCTGTCGCGATCAGCTGTTGTCATGGAACAAGACATACCAGGCGCATCTCGCGTCTGGCAAAACCTTATTATGCCATTATACTGCATTTCAATAAGCGCAGGAACTGATAAATAAAACAATTCGTAAAAGATTGTGGCAATTGTATGACGGCAGTGAACGCGTGCGGGCGACCGTCAATAGCGGCCATAGGTCTGGGCTGTTTCGATCATGGCCAGCAGATTTTCGTCTGGTGTATCGCGGCCGCATTGATCACCGGTTGACAGGATAAAGCGACCGCCTTCTGCTGCGTCGTCGATCGCTTTGCGAGCAGCCCTTGCGACATCCTCGGGTGTGCCATTGAGCATCACGCCAGTCGTATGCAGGTTCCCTTTCAGGACCAGCCGGTCCCCATAGGCCAACTTCAGCACGCGCAGTTCGCAATCACCCATCGGCGGTATTTCCAGTGGGTCGATAACCGTCAGGTCGGTTTCCTCGGCGGCCATCTTGACCAGCTGGGTTTCAGGACCGCAACTGTGCAGATGCGAAGGGATGCCATGTTCCTTGCACAGTGCCGTCACTTTTTTGACAATGGGCAGTGCCAGTTCGCGAAAGGTCTGCGGCGACTGGAATACCAGCGATCCGGATCCTCCTGTACAGATGAAATCCGGTTTGATATCAAGCGACATCAGCACATGAAACCTTTTTTCGACCGATTCCAGAAGCTGGTCACGTTTTTTATAATATTGATCGGGATTATCGGCAAAATCGTAAATTTCATCCTGATTGCGGATCAACAATGAGGTCCCGCAGCTTACACCGACCAGCCCGTGGTCACCCATTTCCGATTTGACCAGGCGGAGCAACGCTGCACCGGTCGGCCACTCGGTGCGGCCTTCAATCGGTCTGGCATGTGCAGGCACCGCAGGCAAACCGATCGATTCCGGTCTGATATTGCGGGACGGCGGATTATCCCTGTAATAGACACAGACCCGGTCATCCCAGTAAGTGCGGCCGTTTGCCTTCCTGCAGGTCTGTGTCACGATGCGGCTGTCGTTCTGGTAAACAATCATCTCGATCCGGTCGTGATCGATCTCACCGAGTGACTCAAAGCGGATGTCGGCATAGCCGTCCATCAGCGAATCAAATCCAAAATATTTGACACAATCGATATAGGCTTTCCAGATGGGGATTTTGCGATACAAGTACAAGTCCCAGAATGGAAGGCCCGTCAAACGGGCCGGAATCATATTGGACGTGTCTGGAGCGACCGGCACATGGTCGGGAATTCCTCCCTGGAGTACGGTCATCAAGCGTTCGCGTGCAGTCATTTTCATGCCTCCTGACATCAGATCACAGCAATGGTGCTGTTTTATGATGTCAGCTTAGCATAATCCAGCGGTCAATTCACGCGCTCCTTTGATCATAAATGGTACTGCGTTGACAACGCCAGCCATTTCAATTGCTGTTTTAAAGAATGTTATGACTGCACTCCGCGTCTGTTCAGAAACAGCCGTCAGAACAGCCTGTTATAATATTAGCTGCCGCTTATACGTTAAACAGCATATCGCTATAAGTGGGGAACGGCCAGAACTTCGCATCGACCAGCTCTTCAAGCTTGTCCGCATCCTGCCTGAGCAGTCCCATAGCTGTGAAGACCAGATCGCGATAGGCTGCTGCCTGGGCAACCGTATCACCGTGCAGGGCTCCAGCTTCGCTGAGTGATGTCTCGAGCAGCGTCAGATTCTTACGCAATGAGACAAACTGCTGCGAAACGGCGTCGCATAAGCTCTTTTCCACCGAAACATCGCATCCGATGGCATCGACACTGCTGATCGTATCTGCCAGATGACCCTTAAATGCGATGACCGCGGGCACAATCTGCCGTTTGGCCATTTCAATCATGGTCAGCGCTTCAATGTTGATGGTTTTGATATAGTTCTCATAGAGAATCTCACAGCGTGACTCCATCTCAATACGTGACAGAACCGCATGTTTTTCCATCAAGGCAAGGTTCTTTTCTGCTTTGAGAACTGCGATGGCATCGACAGTATTGGCAATATTCGGCAGACCTCTTCTTGCTGCTTCTTCAACC
>JAWSUP010000408.1:0-3838 GCA_033549405.1 Bacillota bacterium
ATCGATGATCAGAGTGCCTTTTTCCTGGAATAAAAATCCGACACAACCGTTCGTTCCCAGATTGCCTCCGAATTTGTCGAAGATATGCCGCAGATCGCCGGCCGTGCGGTTACGATTGTCAGTCAGAGTCCTGACCATGACAGCCACACCGCCCGGTCCATAGCCTTCGTATGTGATGTCCTCGAAATTCTCAGTCTCACCGGCTCCGGATGCTTTGCTGATGCTGCGCTGGATGTTGTCGTTCGGCAGATTCGCGGCCTTAGCTTTGGCGATGACATCCTTAAGCCGGGAATTGAGTTCAGGATCTGCGCCGCCACTTTTGACCGCAACTTGAATTTCGCGCCCGATCTTGGTGAAAATAGCCCCTCTCTGGGCATCAGCTGCTCCTTTTTTACGTTTGATATTGTTCCATTTTGAATGACCTGACATGTTTCGTCCTCCTCGCTTTTATACCATTCACGCATTGCCGGCTGCGAGAGGAGGATCAGGCGGCGGCAATGGCTGATAGATGAGACGATCGGATTCCAGCAATGCGGCACCTCCTGTCAGATCGGCACATAAATGCCGGAAATGTTCGATCTGGGCTGGTGGGACAGCGACAGCGACCATGACATCAATACCAAATTCCGGGTCTTCTACCCACCATTTTTCTTGCAGCCATGCCCGACGCAAACGATCCAGATGCGCATAGCCGACTGTGGCCAGAAAGCGACGACAAAGCTGATATGTTACAGGACCGGCAGCTTCGACAGCCTGTGATGCAGTCTGGCCGTAAGCGCGGCTCAACCCGCCTGTTCCAAGCAGCGTGCCGCCAAAATAACGTGTCACAACAACGGCAGCCTGTTCGAGATTACGGTGGACCAGCGCTTCCAGAACCGGTTTCCCGGCTGTTCCCTGGGGCTCTCCGTCGTCAGAGAAACGCTGCAGATTATATGATCCTCCTGTTATCCAGGCGTACACATGATGCGAGGCGTCCGGATACAGGCTCTTTTCTGAGTTGATAAAAGCCTGGGCTTCCATCTCAGAAGTGATCGGCCTGCAGGCCGCGATGAATCGTGATCTTTTTTCTTCAGTCTCAATTCGGGCCGGTCTGCTGACTGTACGGTATTGTTCACGCGTCAAGTCGATGGGACTAACTCCTTGTATTTCTGGTAGGACAACATCAAAAGCGATTTATCCTGGCTGTATGTCACCATATCCATGGCTTTCTCAACCGGAAAAAAGCCGCCGTCACTGAAGCCAAGCGCTTCGTTGGCTTCCGATTTGTTCTGCTCGGTCGTCATGATGTACCAGATAATCTTGTTGCAGACCGGACGCTGGCGGGAGATGGAATAAAACTCATAGTTGGTTCTGCCGGCTGAAGAGATAATCCGAGCCTTGATACCAGCTTCAAATTGGACACGTCTGACTGCCACTTCATCAGGAAATTCGCCACTGCGGATCACACCCTTCGGAAAAACCCACTCATGCTTGTCATTCATCAGCAGCAATACGGTGTCACCGGAAAAAACAACACCACCGGAGCAGTTTCGTACCAGCATGGCATGACCTCCTTTTGCTGATTTCATTCTAACATGAAAGGCAGTTGCGAACAATCTTGATCAGGCCGCTGTCTGTCAGGCCGTGATCAACTTCATGCCGCCCATCCATTTCTGCAGAACCTCCGGAATAATGACCGTTCCGTCCGCTTGCTGATATTGTTCGATGATAGCCGGAAAAATTCGGCTGGTTGCCAGTCCGGATGCGTTGAGGGTGTGGACGAAAGCCAGCTTGCCGCTGGCCGTGTCACGATAGCGGATGTTGCCGCGGCGGGCCTGGTAGTCGCCGGCATCGGAGGCTGAGCTGACTTCTTTATAGTCATCCATACTGGGAATCCAGACTTCTATGTCATATGTTCTGCGCATGGCCGCGCTGCAGTCTCCAGCCGCGAGTTTGCTGATCCTGTAATGAAGTCCGAGTTTGTGCACCAGCCGGGCAGCTTTGTCGACCAGTTCCTGCAGAGCTTCATCTGCCTGACCGGGCAGCGCATACTGGAACATTTCGATTTTATTGAACTGGTGCCCGCGGATCATGCCGCGCTCTTCAGCCCGATAGCTGCCTGCTTCCTTGCGGTAGCAGGGTGTATAGGCAAAATACTTAAAGGGCAACGCTGTTTCATCGAGGATTTCGTCTCGATGAAGGTTAACCAGTGCCGTCTCGGCCGTTGGCAAGATGAAATGGGTAAACTGTTCACCGTCATCACGGCGCAGCTGGAAAACATCGTCCTTGAATTTGGGGAACTGGCCGGCTGTAAAACCGCATTGCCAATTGAGGATGTGCGGTGGCAGAATCATCTCATAACCATCGGCAAGGTGTTCCTCGATGAAGAAATTCAACAAAGCCCATTCCAGGCGTGCCCCAAGGTTGCGGTAAACCCAGAACCCATTTCCACCCAGCATGGCGCCGCGCCGGTAGTCGATCAGGCCAAGCTTCTCGCATAAGTCGACATGGTGCTGCGGTGCAAAAGTAAAAGACGGTTTCGAATTGCCGGTCTGTACGACCTGGTTCTTTTCTTTACCGCCGGCGACAACATCATCTGCCGGCAGATTGGGCAGACCCTCAAGAAAAACCTGCTGCGCCGCCTCAAGTGCCGCCAGCTGTTCATCGCCCGACTTGATTTCCTCCCCGATAGCCTTCATCCGCGTCAATAACGGCGCGATATCCTGCTTTTGCTTTTTCAGGATGGGAATCTGGCCTGAAGTCTTGTTTTTTTCTGCCTTGAGCTGCTCAGTCGCAAAGATCAGGCTGCGCCGCCTGGCATCCCGTTCCAGAAATTCAGAAAAATCAGCCTTGTACCCTTTCCTGGCCAGCTTTTCCTTAATGACATCCGGGTTCTCCCGAATCAGGTTGATATCCAGCATATGTCCCTCCTGTTTGTCCGCCGTTATTGCGGCTGGCTTCATGTAAATAGATCAGTGGCCTGCCTGCTGTAAAATCGTGCTCAGGCGTTCAGGGTCGACAACCGAAAATGATGATTTGAAATAGTCAATGATGCCTTCATGCTTCATACGGCCGAGTTCTCTGGACATAGATGGTCGCGAGACATTGAGGTAGTCCGCCAGTTCCTCCCTGTTCATCGGTGTGTGGAAGGTCCTGTTGCCGGCCTGCCGGTACTGGTCAAACAGATAGGCTGCCAGCTTTTCCCGCATGCCCTTGCGCCTGATAAATCCGATTCGCTGGTTCATGATCATAGCTTTGTCAGCCAGAATCTGCAGCATATTGCGCATCATGACTTGATGGGCGTCGCAGGCCACACAGCACGGACGGCTGATCTTTTCATAAGGGATAAACAGTACATGGCCGGCACTGTCAGCTATAACTGTATTCGGCCAATGGCCGGTTCCGGCAAATGCCGCGACTTCACCAAAGAGATCGCCGGGACCGAACATGCCGATGATCAGGCGACTGCCGGTTCCATCCTCTTTCTGGACCATCACTTTTCCCGCAAGGAGAAGGCCAATGGCCGTCTGCTCCTGCCCCGTCAGGCAGAGCAGGTCGCCTTTGGAAAATGGGCGTACGGTCGCCTGAAAGCAGGGCAAAAGCACCGCCAGCTGCTCCGGGGACATATCCCGGAACAGCCGGGTTTTTTTCAGGACAGGCATCCAGTCGTCCATATCCGGCTCATTCCTCCATTTGCGTTGCCAGGGCAACAGTTTCAACGACACTATTATAGTACAATACCGGAAGAAAACAACCGGTCGCCGTAGGCGGCCTGGAGGAGAGTCTTATGCAACGAGAGATCATCCAAATCGATGAAAATAAATGCAACGGCTGCGGCCTGTGCATCACTGCCTGTCAC
>JAWSUP010000409.1:0-3830 GCA_033549405.1 Bacillota bacterium
ATTGAAGGTGCGCTTGGTCGCGTAGAGCGAAAAGACGGCGCCAGTGATCAGGATAGCAGCCACCAGAAAGGTCACCTGGACCACGGAGAACAACTGGTTCAGGAACGCAGCAATCGGCACCATGGACACCAGCACCGCATCCAGTTCGGGCACCGGCAGGTAGGTCACCACAGATCGAACCCCGTCGACCAGCGAGATGAAATGGCCGCGCTGCTGATCCGAAAGCAGCACCCGCTGGATGTAAAGCCGGGTACTGACATCAGTAAAAACCAGTTTCTGGTCCTGATGGGCCAGCACGAGGCCCTGGCGGTCTATCACGAACGACAGCTGCTGGTTGTGATCCGTTCCGCCACTGCTCATGTACTGGTTCAAGTGGCTGCAGTCGATGGCCAGCAAGATCGCGCCGATCTGGTCGGCTTTCGAGAGCGGCGAATAGTAGACCAGATTCAGCGTCTTTTTTTCCGAAAGATAGCTTTCAGCGGCGATAAGCTGGTTATTGACGGGCATGGAAAAGGTATCCTGGTGAGCGCTGTAGCGGTCCAGCACCGCCTTTTTCAGGGCGTACTCGGTCTCGGGCTGCAGTCCGACGGTGCACATCAAGGTGTCCAGCTGGCCGTTGTAGACAGCAATGTAGGCGATCCAGGGGTAGATAGTCTGCAGCAGCCGCATCCTGACATAACCGCTGAAATCACGCAGACGGTTGCGTTCCCGGCTGAACATCATGGTGTTCAGATCGATGTTTTCGCCATATCCGAGCGATAGCATGATCGAATACGACTCTTCGTACATCTGGCCAGTCATCAGGGACAGACGGTCTAGTGTCTGTTCGGCGATCGCGTTCGACTGCTGGATGATGATTCGAGAAAAAATGAACGTCAACATCAAAGTCAAGCTAAGAGTCGTGATGAGTAACCCAATG
The DNA here is from genome assembly GCA_033549405.1 of Bacillota bacterium. Classification (GTDB taxonomy): domain Bacteria; phylum Bacillota; class Clostridia; order Saccharofermentanales; family UBA5734; genus JAAYBY01. The sequence goes on from JAWSUP010000409.1 coordinate 920, forward strand.
ACCAGCATATTGAAGATACGGCGAAAAGTCGAATAATTGCGGTAATACTGGATGAGCATAGAACCTCCTGTTCGGATTAGATCGGATGCTTTCCCACTGGCCGCCCTGACCGCCTCGGCTCGCATCGCGCTGGACCATACGGTGATGTACGTCATGAACCAACGCCTTTGGGGCTCGAATTACACATACACTATCTCATTATACACAAACCCAATCCGCATTTAGTCTGCTATTTGTTAAATGTCACGAATTTGAAGTCCATATCCTGATCTTGAACACCCGTTTCGTGCTTATACAAACCCGAAGTTGATCCTGATCATGACAAATCACAATTATCCGAATAAAATGTTTCAAATTCAAATGCCAACAAAACAACTTGTTGAAGTATCATAGATGTAACGACGATTGTGATCATTTATTGTGCTGAATAGACAAGGAGGATCGATCATGAGGGGAATAAACTTAGGCTACCGCAAGCGCAGCATTGGTATGGACATCAGGCGGAACGCCTTTTCGTACCTGCTGGCGTTGCCGGCCGGCATTTACACCCTGATCTTCGGTTACATGACACTACCCTATATTTACATGGCTTTCGTCAACTACAACTACAGCCAGGGTTTACTCGGATCCACCTTCATTGGTCTGAAAAACTTTATGTACTTTTTCAAGTCTAACCGGGCCTGGATGATCACCTGGAACACAGTCTATCTCAACACTATCTTCATCGTGACAGGAACCGTCGCCGCGATCCTGCTGGCCTTGATGCTCAACGAAATCAGGAATCATGTCTTCTTGAAAACGTCACAAGCCGTGCTGCTTTTTCCGCATTTCCTGTCTTGGATCATCGTCCAGTATGTGGTTTTCGCCTTTCTTTCCTCGGAATACGGCTGGCTCAACTCCATATTCGCCGTGTTGGGCATTCCCAAGGTCTCCATGTATTCGAACGCCGATTACTGGCCAGCAATTCTGGCCCTGATTCGGATCTGGAAGGGAGTCGGCATGAGCTCAGTCATCTATATGGCCGCGATCGTTGGCATGGACGAGGGGCTTTTCGAAGCCGCTCGTATCGACGGCGCCAACAAGTTCCAGCAGATCATCTACATCACCTTACCTTTACTAGGGACAACGATTAGCATCCTGACCCTGCTGGCAGTCGGCAAGATCTTCTACGGCGATTTCCAGATGATCTACGCGTTAGTCGGTGATAACGGCATTCTGCTGCAACGCACCGATGTAATCGACACCTACGTGTTCCGCGCCCTGCGTCAGACCGGTAACCCGTCGGCGGCCATGGCCGTTGGTCTCTATCAGGCTGTTGTCGGGTTTATAATGGTCTTCGGCTCCAATCGGCTGGTGCGTCGCTACTTCCCGGAAGGCGCCATGTTCTGAAAACGAGGTTATGTCTATGGTACTGCAACCCAACACGTCTCTGAATACCATCCATCACCGCAGCCGCCTGAACCAGATCACGCCGCTGCAGGTCCTCAACCATGTGCTGATCGCCTTTTTTGCCGTCGTCTGCATCCTGCCTATGGTTCTCGTCCTGATGGTCTCCTTTACCTCTGATGCCGCGATCAAGCTGAACGGGTACCAGTTGATCCCGCAGGAGCTGTCAGTCTCAGCCTATAAAATGATCTTTTCGCCGCGATCATCGATCGTGCCCGCTTACGGGGTATCGCTGACCGTCACCTTTGTCGGGACATTGGTCGCGGTCGCCATCACCGGCATGGCCGCTTTCACCTTGTCCAACAAGAGTGTGCAGTACCGCAACGCGCTGGCCTTCTTCTTCTTCATTCCCATGATCTTTAACGCCGGCCTGGTACCCTGGTACATGATCTGTCGAGCGCTCGGTTTGAGAAACAACTTGCTGGCGCTGATCGTGCCTTCCCTGCTCTTTTCCGCCTACAACATGTACCTGTGCCGCAATTTCATGAACGGAATTCCCGATTCGTTCATGGAATCGGCCAAGCTGGACGGGGCTTCGGATGCGCACATCGCCTTTCGGATCTACTTCCCGCTCTCCAAGCCGGTCCTGGCTGCCGTCGCATTGTTTTACGGTGTCGCATACTGGAACGACTGGTTTAACGCCATCATGCTGGTGGACAACAACGAGTTATACCCGCTACAGTACATGCTCTACCAGATCCGATCCCAGATCGCTGCCCTGCAGCGGCTCCAGCCCGATGTGCCAGTCGATGATCTGCCCGGCGAATCACTGAAGATGGCCACCGCGATCGTAACCATCGGTCCGATTGTCTTCCTGTACCCCTACCTGCAAAAGTATTTCGTCCGGGGCCTGATCATTGGGGGCATTAAGGGCTGATGCAGCAGGCCTGTTCTTTACGATCATAAGGGAAACACCCTTATAGATAAAAACGCGAGGAGGAAACAACATGAAGCGATTAATTTTGACATTGCTGGCTGTCGCACTGGTGCTGTCTCTGGCTGTCGGTTGCAGCCCTGACGCACAAACCAGCGGGACAGCACAGACAACAGCAACGACCAAAGCCAGCAGCACAAAAGCGACAACAACGGCATCAGAACCCGTTGAAGTCGTGCCAATGCGCTACTACATGCCGGGCGGTCCAACAACCGAAGCGGACGCCGTCAACGTAGAAATCAACAAGCGCCTGACCGAAGATGGGGTTGGCATTGAATTTCTGCCCCAGTATTACCCGTGGGATGAGTGGGTGAACAAAATCAACATCGCACTCTCCACCGGTGAAGAATTTGAACTGCTCCACATCATGGAAGACTACATCACCACGTCGAGCTACACCAGCCGCGGCGGTCTGACACCCCTTGATGACCTGATCACGGAACACACACCGTCACTCTGGAGCCGTTTCGACGATGTTCTCTGGCAGTGTGCCACCGTGGCCGGAAAAGTCATGACCGTTCCCGCGAACTG
>JAWSUP010000410.1:0-3830 GCA_033549405.1 Bacillota bacterium
AAACAAGATATTGGGGATGGCGAAAATGTAGTTCTACATTTGGCGTCATCTAAGGTTTAATAATAACACGCATGAGCATAAACATACGTTGGAACACCATTGTCCAACGATTTACCCTATTGTTCAACGATTTGCCCCTAAAAATGCACACCCCTAGGGTATTGTCAAACGATTAGGCCCTTTTGTAAGAAGATTTAATTTCTCAAAATCCGGTGATTTTGAGAAACTTAGCAATATAATGCAAAAAACCGCCATTTTTTAGCGGTTTTTTGCTTAAAAGTGGCTGACCACCCGTCTTGGTGCGGATGACAGGACTCGAACCTGCACGCTTTCGCACTGGATCCTAAATCCAGCATGTCTGCCAATTCCACCACATCCGCATGGCCAGTTTTCACGGCAGAGTATAGCACAGGAAGGGGTAAAAAACAAACCATCTGTGGCGCTCTTTTTACCTTCTTTTTACTGTGATATGTACCGTGGTTGATACCTTGAAAACTGCATTAGATACCATTTTTAATGCAGGCCTAATTCAGGACAGAGCAGTCTGGAATATGCCGACTATCGCTTGTTTTTCTAATGGATCAGCTTATTCGGTATCTTTTTTATCATCTGCCTGTCTGTTCTCATCCGGCTGATCGGGCGTGGGCAACTTGTTTTTACTGCGTTTTTTGTCGATCAGGATCGACAGCCTGCGGGAGATGATCAGGGCGGCGCCCGTAATGGCAAAGCCGGCCAGAAGCGCTAAAAACAGCTTAAGATAGGTCTCGATCATGGCTGTTCTCTCCCCTGTTTATTCATCCAGGCGCAGGACGCTCATGAAAGCTTCCTGGGGCACTTCGACACTGCCGACCTGGCGCATGCGCTTTTTGCCTTCTTTCTGTTTCTCAAGGAGTTTCTTCTTGCGCGTGATGTCGCCGCCGTAGCACTTCGCCAGAACATCCTTACGGAAAGCGCGGACCGTTTCACGGGCGATGACCTTGCCGCCGATACAGGCCTGGACCGGTATCTCGAACTGCTGGCGCGGGATATTCTCTTTGAGCTTCTCCACCATGCGGCGGGCCCGGTTGTATGCTTTTTCCCGATGGACGATGAAAGACAGCGCATCGACAACTTCACCATTCAAGAGAATATCCAGTTTGACCAGGTCCGATTCCCTGTAATCCGAGAACTCATAATCCAGCGAAGCGTAACCGCGCGTGCGCGATTTCAGGGCGTCGAAGAAGTCATAGATGATCTCGTTAAGCGGCAGCTCATAATGCAGCATAACGCGCGTCACGTCCATGTAGTCCATGGTCAGGAAGTTGCCCCGCCGGTCCTGGCAAAGCTCCATGATGTTGCCGACATACTCTTTCGGCGACATGATGGTCGCCTTGACCATCGGCTCTTCCATTTTTTCGATTTCGGCAGGATCCGGCATGTTGGTCGGATTATCAAGCTGGATCATGCTGCCGTCGCCGCGATAGATCCGATAAACAACAGAGGGGGCGGTCGATATCATATTGAGCAAGTACTCGCGCTCCAGGCGTTCCTGGATGATCTCATAATGCAAAAGGCCCAGAAAGCCGCAGCGGAAACCAAACCCAAGCGCAGCGGATGTCTCGGGCTCGAAGGACAGTGCGGCATCATTGAGCTGCAGTTTTTCCAAAGCATCGCGCAGATCCGGATAATCGGCTCCATCGACCGGATAAAATCCGCAATAAACCATCTGGTGGACCTTTTTATAACCCGGCAGCGGACCCACGGCCGGCCGACTGGCCTGGGTCACTGTATCGCCGACCGCCGTATCGCGCACGTTCTTGATGCTGGCGACGATGTATCCGACATCGCCGGCCAGCAATTCGTCGCAGGGCTGAAAGGCCCCCGGCCGGAAATAACCCAGCTCTGTGACAAGGAATTCTTTATTTTTGTTCATCATCAGGATGCGGTCACCCATTTTGACTGAACCTTCCTGGACATTCACATGCACGATGACGCCTTTATACGTATCGTACTTAGAGTCAAAAATGAGCGCTCTGAGCGGTGCGTCCTCATCACCTTGAGGGTATGGCAGGTACTGGACGATTTTTTCCAGGACCTCGGGGATGTTGACGTCATTTTTTGCCGATATCAGGGGCGCATAGGATGCGTCGAGTCCGATAACATCCTCGATCTCATGCTTGACGATATCCGGCTGGGCCGACGGCAGATCTATCTTGTTGATGACCGGCAGGACCTCAAGACCGGCATCGATCGCGAGATAAGCGTTCGCCAAAGTCTGCGCCTCGATGCCCTGGGCGGCGTCGACGATCAGGATGGCGCCGTTGCAGGCTGCCAAGGTGCGCGATACCTCATAGTTGAAGTCGACATGCCCGGGCGTATCGATCAGGTTGAGTGTGTAGAGCTGACTGTCTGAAGCCTTGTATGTCAACCGGACAGCCTGCGCTTTGATGGTGATGCCGCGTTCGCGCTCGATGTCCATGTTGTCGAGCACCTGTGCCTGCATTTCGCGCGCGGTCAGAAGGCCGGTGCGCTCGATCAGGCGATCGGCCAGCGTCGATTTCCCATGGTCAATATGGGCAATAATACAGAAATTCCTGATTCTCTTTTGTCTTTCAGAAGACATGCTTGTTTGGAGCCTCCAGTTCTTGCGAAGAGCAGTCCTCTTTTGGTCACAATTATGGACGAAAAGGTCTGCCGGATGGATCGTCAGGGCATCCCGATCTGGTCGAACGGATAGAAACGCAGCAGTACCTCGCCGATGATGCTTTCCAGCGGCACGGGACCGAATATGCGGCTGTCCAGACTTACGTCGCGGTTATCGCCCATGACAAAATATTCATGCTCACCGAGGGTAACCTTCTCATACTGCAGACTGCGCACACGGGTCACTGTCCCCTCCTGCAGGTACGGTTCATCGAGATGCTGCTCGTTGCGGTAAACGCCCTCCTCGCGGATCTCGATGGTGTCGCCCGGCATGCCGACGACCCGCTTGATGATGTTTGGGCCATCATCATGCTGGGGCAGGTCACTGGAACTGATCGTCACGATATCCCCATAGTTGATACCGCCGAACCATTTCGATACTTTCTCGACCAGCAGCTGATCGTCATGGTGCAGGGTCGGCACCATGGAATTGCCGATTACAGAGTTGCGCTGAACGACAAATATGACCAGCAAAAGGCCGATCAAGACAGCGATCAGGATGTATTTCAGCCAGTCCAGCAGTTCAGTCAGCCAGTCGCCCTGCTGTCGGGCGGCAGTGCGGACGGGCTGGCCGGCACGATCAGTCTGCATTTTGTGTACTTCCCTCCGCCGGCTTCTGCATGGCCAGGTTTAATTCATCCAGTTGTTTCTGGTCGATCATATTCGGCGCGTCTGTCATCAGGCAGGCAGACGTCTGGACCTTGGGGAAGGCTATGACATCGCGAATGCTGTCGCTACCGGTCAGCAGCATGACCATTCGGTCCAGCCCATAAGCCAGTCCACCATGGGGCGGCACACCATACTGGAAAGCCTCCAGCAGGAAACCGAAACGGTTCCAGGCCTCTGCCTGGGTCATACCGAGAAGGGAAAACATCTTCTGCTGCAGCGACTGGTCGTGGATCCGGATGCTGCCACCGCCCAGTTCGGTGCCGTTGAGCACGATATCGTAGGCTCTGGCCCTTACTTTTGCGGGTTCGGTGTCAAGAAGGGAGATGTCTTCAGCCATCGGGCTGGTAAACGGGTGATGTTTGGCGACATAACGCTTGTTTTCTTCATCGAATTCCAGGAGCGGGAATTCGGTGATCCAGACCAGACGGTATTCATCGGACGGGATCAGGTTGCGCCTGCGCGCCACTTCGCAGCGCAGC
>JAWSUP010000411.1:0-3809 GCA_033549405.1 Bacillota bacterium
GTCTTTGAGCAGCCAGGTTTGTCCGGGATCTGTATCGGGAGGGTCGTTGGTCGACCTCTGGCAGAGTCGGCAGCCCGGCTCATTAGATCCGACCGGACAGAAGGCATTGCTCATAACACGCAGATGGCCATAGACGGGAATCTCGATGACTGGTCCCGGCTGAGTTGTATCTGTTGTTTGCTTGATATCTGCTGTTCCGACAGGCAGGGAGCGCAGCAACGACACCAGGGCATCCTCACCCAGTTCGATAGACGGGCAGACAGACACAGCGCCTGTTTTGAGCCATGTCATCAGGCTGCAGCGGTTGTAGACATTGGCTGTCGTATCGACAGTCCAGATCCAGTCGTTTACCAGGTGCCGGTTGCTTTCCGGCAGGCAAGCTGCCAGGTCGCTTGCGGACTGGCCGGCGCAGATGCCGTCGAAACCCCATTCGGACAGACCGGCCAGGAGGCCAGGCAAGAGGCGGCTCAGCCTGCCATAGCGCGAGGACGGAATCCAGGCCAGGATGCGGGCATCTGGTTCCTTCATGCGGATCGCAGCCGTCCAGTCTCCAGCTGTTTTAGCAGATAAGGAGAGGATCGGCAACAGATACTGATCAGCGCCGCAGGGCAGCTGGTCCGGTTCCGGCGGCAGCCGGTAAAACCAGGCTGAGATATGGTTTGGTTTGGGGTTAGTCTTCCCTGCCGTAAAGTCCGGGCTGGCGTTTGCCTGGACCGGTTGCGCCTGGCAGGGCATATCCGGCATTGGCGGCAGCTGTCGAGAGAGACGTTCCTTGATCGCGGCTGCGACCTGGTCGAGCAAATGGCGGCGCAGGCTGTTGAGCGAGCCGATAGACAGGCACAGAGCTGTCAGATTGTCGATCCGGTTGATGACAAATGGTGTGCCGCCCGTTTTCATGAGTTGTTTGCGAACTCTCTCTGGCAGCAACGGTTCGATCGGCTCGGGTTCTGCGACAACTGTGACGGCAAGTCCGGCAGCCGGTCCTCGGTTGATGCGGGCTGTCAGCCTGATTTTATGGTCTGTTCCAGCCAGTTCCAGATCCAGGTTTGTCCTGCTGCCAGATGACTGGTCGGCTGCCGCCTCAGCCTGGCGGCTGCTCATGAGGAAAACTGATTGGCCGGCACGGATTTTGCCCATCACATCCGGATGAAAACCGCGGACCATCCAGCCAGTTTTTGCTGTTTCGATTGTCCCGATCGGTGCGCTGGCCGTTTCTTTGTCTTCGCCTGGACTGCGTACTGACAGAATATCACCGCGAGATGGCTCGATCCGGCGATTTGGGTCTGATACGGATCGGATGGTTAAAAAGCCCGATCTGGTATCGGATTGATCAACTGTTCCGATCAGGATGCCATGACTGCCGCTGTAGAGACCGGCCAGAAATTCCCGGCCCATGTGTCCGTTGAGCGGACGGTTGCTGAATCGGCCGCCGCGGTTGAACGCGATGAGCAGACGCTTGTGTGCCTCGACTCGTTCGGATTCAGTCAGGATCTCTCCTCTGCTGATCCGATCCAGTGCCTGGCGATACACCGAAACGACCTGGCTGACATAAGCCGGCTGGCGCATGCGCCCTTCGATTTTGAGCGCCGCGACGCCGTCGGTTGCCAGTTCAGCGATGCTGTCCAGCAGGGACTGGTCGCAGGGACTGAGCCAGGGAAACGGCGGATCGGTTAATTCGTCTTCTGGTTTTCCCAGGGTCCAGGTCAGACGGCAGGGCTGAGCGCAAGCGCCGCGGTTGCCGCTGCGTCCGCCGTTCAGGCTGCTGAGCAGACATTGGCCAGACAGGCTCATACACAGGGCTCCATGAATAAAGACTTCTGTTTCCAGTCCCAGCAGTCGGGCCTGTTGCGTCAGCTGTTTCACTTCTGTCAGGGTCAGCTCCCGAGCCAGGATGACCCTGGAAAACCCGAGTCGCGCGGCCATGTGTAATCCGGCTGTGTCGGTTATCGTCATCTGGGTGCTGGCATGCAGGGGCAGATCCGGCAGCCATTCATGCAAGAGGACGGCCAGACCGGTATCCTGCAGGATGATGGCATCGACACCGGCTGAGGCTGCTGACCCGGCCACAGACAGAGCCTGGTCCAGTTCGCTATCTTGAATCAGTGTATTGAGTGCAAGGTAGACGCGCAGGCCATGCAGGTGGGCCAGATCGATGGCATCCGTCAGCTGACTGCCGGTGAAATTGGCGGCCTGGCGGCGGGCACTGAAGGCTGAGGCTCCGAGATAGACAGCGTCAGCGCCATGACGGATAGCAGCTTGCAACGCAGCAAAATCGCCGGCTGGGGCTAACAGCTCCGGCAAGGTCGTCATGGGCATCTGGTTGGCTGATTGATCAGACATCGCCTCTGGCTGTCAGCGGTCCGACTGAGCCGGGTCGCGCGATTTCTCGTTGAGGCCAAAGGCGTGCAGGTAGTCGTCCAGGTTGGTCTGCTGCAGCCGGTCAATCGTCCTGCGATTCGGATCAGGCAGATCGACCGGCAGTTCAGCGATCGGTATTTGTTCAGGGACTTGTTCTTCTTTTGTCATATCGGATTTAATCATATCGGATGCCGGATCAGGCTGTTCTGTGGCCGGAACAGACTGGTTCGCCGCCAGGTCTGCCAGATCCTGAGGTTTTGCTGTACTGTCAGATTTTGGAGAGGTATCAGGCTGTTTATCAGTAGAAAGCGCATCTTCATGCTTGCTGATTGGCTGTTTTTCATCTGATGAAGCTGACTGCTCTTCAGTCGGGGCTGCAGCCTGTTCTTCAGCAGGTGGCGCATCTTCACTCTTGCTAATTGGCTGTTCTTCTTCAGAAGAAGCGGTTTGCCCTTCTGTTGAGATCGATTCTTCCTCAGCAGAGGGTAGAGGCTGTTCTGTTGTTAGATGCGTTTCTTCCCCGGCAGGAAGTGTAGCTTCAGGTTTGCTTAGTGGCTGCTCTTTTGCCGGTGTGGCCGGTTCTTTTTGCGCTTCAGCCTGGGTCAGTTTGTTGATGAGTGTCTGGTAATCGCGGTTCAATTCGGTGATGCGCAAGAGTTCCTTTTTCATCTCCCAGTGCTGCTCGCGCAGGCGACTGAGTTCTCTGCGCGCTTCGGAAGCTTTGCTGTCCAGGTCCAGATGCTGTCCTTCCATGCCCTTGAGCTGCTGGTACGCGCGCGACAGTTCATCGACCGCATTGACCAGGGCCAGCACCGTTGCCATCGTCTGGCTGAGCTGGGGATTGTCCTGCAAGAATCGATTAATCATCTCATCGGCACGGGCAGCGATTTTACGTGTGTATTGCTCGTTTTCTGCCGTGACCAATTGGTAGTAGACACCGCCGATCCGCACGGAACATTTTTTGATTTCATCTGCTGCCACAAGAGCCACCTCACTTCATTCGGCTGCGCTTTGCTGCCGGTTGTATTCAGCCGGCCTCTCTGTCTGTCTTCAAGTATAGATCAGAACAAGTTATACGGCAATGGACGGCCCTGGTTCAGCGTGCCAGGTAGGCGCCGTCGACAGGGATGATGGCGCCGCTGATATAATCCGATGCGGCCGAGGATAAAAAGACGGTGATGCCCTTCATGTCATCCGGACCGCCCCAGCGGCCGGCCGGGATGCGGCTGAGGATCTCGCGGCTGCGAACCGGATCGTTGATCAGGCGCACATTCATGTCGGTATCCATGTAACCGGGAGCGATGGCATTGACGCACACGCCCTGGCCGGTCCATTCGTTGGCCAGCGCTTTCGTCAGCTGGGTCAGGCCGCCTTTGCTGGCGGCGTACGCCGGAATCGTGATGCCGCCGAAGAAGCTCATCATGGACGCGACGTTGATGATCTTGCCTTTC
>JAWSUP010000412.1:0-3801 GCA_033549405.1 Bacillota bacterium
GCAAAAGCCGAACGCGGCAGTCACTACAGCGCCTATGTGTCCAGTGGTAAGACCGGCCACGAGGGCGGTGAACTGCTGGTGAGAAAAACCGTCGACACAATAAAGAAACTTTGGGAGGACTAATCTATGCAGCAAGTCAAAATCGGATGGGCCAGCCGGGACGTTTCCACCAGTGTGCCGATCAATATCCCCGGCCAGTTCCACATGCGCATATCCAAAGGCATTATGGACCCGCTGACATTGACGGCACTCGTCATTGATAACAGCGAAGACCTGGTCATATTCCTTTCCGCCGATCTGGTCGTGATACGCTCCGGACTCCTGGATGAGGTTCGCGAACAGGTCAGTCTTCTCGAACCGGAGATCGAGACGATCAAGATTATCATGAACGCCACCCACACCCACACCGGCGCCAGCCACTACCTGGATAAGGGGAATGATGCGCTCCGCACCGGCTCTTCGACGGCTCCGGTGGACGACGTGCCGCATCCTGGTGTTGAAATAGCCTCAAGTGACGATTACCGCGCCTATCTGGCCCGCGAGGCAGCAGAGGCTGTCGTCGAAGCCTACCGGACGCGGGCTCCCGGCGGTATCGCCTATGGCTATGGCTTTGCCGTGGTCTCCCACAGCCGGCGCGTCATCTACTTTGACGACACATCCAAACGGCCAGGTGAACAGGTCAGCGGTTTCCGGGTCAACGGGCATGGCGTCATGTACGGCAATACCCGGGACAAACAGTTCAGCCATTATGAAGCCGGCGCAGACCATTTCATCAACCTGCTCTACACGTTCACGCCCGCAGGTGAGTTGACCGGCGCCATCATCAATGTACCCTGCCCATCGCAGAATTCAGAAAGTGAGTACAAGCTCTCAGCCGATTATTGGCACGATGTGCGCGTGGCAGTCCGCAAGATTTACGGCAATATCCATATTCTGCCGCAGAGTGCCGCCGGCGGTGATCTATCGCCGCGCCTTCTGCATTACAAAGAAGCCCAAGCCAGGCGGTTCCGCCTCAAGTACGGCAACGAGCAGACGGAGCTGTCCGCCCGCAAGGATATCGCAGAACGTGTCGCAGCAGCGTTTGCTGAAGTGCTCAGCTGGGCGAAAAATGACATCCGCAGCGAACTGCCCATCGAGCACGTCGTTGAGACGGTGGAGTTGAGCAAGCGGCGCATCAGCCAGGATGAGCTGGCTTTTGCAGAAGAAAAGCTTGCTGAACTTAACAAGATACCATTCAAGCTCGAAGGGGACAGTCCTGAGGAACTGCTCAGGTTTAACTCCAGCCTGGTCGCGCAGCGCAACCGCTTTATCCGCATTGTCGGCCGCTACAAGTCGCAGGACAGCGAACCAAAACTGCCCATGGAAATGCATGTGCTGCGCATTGGCAACATTGCCTTTGCCTCCAACCGCTTTGAACTGTTCATGGACTTCATGCATCGCATCCAGGCGCGCAGTCCTTTCGAGCAGACTTTTGTCATCCAGTTGGCCGGCACACCCGGCATGGATGGAGGCACCTACCTGGCCACAGAGCGTGCTGTACAGAACAAAGGCTACAGCGCCTGTTTGTTCTGCAATATTGTCTCACCGGAAGGCGGTCAGGAGATGGTCGACGAGACGGTGTCCATCCTGGAAAAGCTTTACGACAATAAAAGCTGATCCGACATGGCTTCTGGCAGGAGGGAGTACAACATGGAACGGATTACGGTTCGCTTTGATCAGCCTGTCCGGGCGATGAATCCTGTTCACGGCGTCAATAATGGTCCGAAAACACGCCTGTTCAGTCTCGACATGTCACGCTATTTCGTGGAGGCGGGTATCCCGTATGCCCGCCTCCATGATACGGAATACCCTTACGGCAGCGGCCACTTCGTCGACATACCCTGTATCTTTCCGGATTTTGCCGCCGATCCGCAGGATCCTGCTGCCTACGATTTCACACTCACCGACGAATACATCGCCGCCATAGCGGCCACGGGCACCCGGGTGTTTTACCGCCTGGGTGTCAGCATTGAACATGCCAGTAAAAAGTACAACATCTTTCCGCCGACAGACAACCAGAAGTGGGCAGATATTTGCCTTGGCATCATCCGCCATTACAACGAAGGTTGGGCAGACGGGTATCACTATGGCATCGAGTACTGGGAGATCTGGAACGAACCAGAAAACCCGCCGATGTGGCAGGGCAGCAAGGAGCAGTATTTCGCCCTTTATGAAACGGCTGCGCGCACCATCAAGAGTCAGTATCCTGAACTCAAAGTGGGCGGTTATGCCGGTTGCGGTTTTTATGCCATCACGCGGGAAAACCAGACGCCATTCCACCAGAGTTTTGTCACTTATTTCACTGACTTTCTGGAATTTGTCAGGCAGAAACAACTGCCATTTGACTTTTTCTCCTGGCACCTCTACACGACCGATGTCGACGAGATGGTCGCCCATGCCCGCTACGTCCGCCAGACGTTGGACAAATCTGGCTTCAGCCGGACGGAAAGCATCGTCAACGAATGGAATTACGTGGCAAAAAGCGCCGACCGGTTTACCCGCATGAAAACGCTGGAAGCCGCCGCTTTTGTCGCCGCGGTGCTATGCGCACTGCAGCAGGAAGCGGTCGATATGGGCAACTATTATGACGCCCAGCCCAACATGCGCTACTGCGGCCTGTTTGACTATGAGAAGGCGCGTAAGCCCTTCTATGCGCTGGCGGCGTTCAACAGTCTCTTCCGGCTGCAGACCCAGGTGGCGTCATCCTGCGCGCAGCCAGGCATCTGGACATGTGCCGCAGCTAACGGGGAGGATGGCGCAATCCTCATCGTCAACACCAAGGGTGAAGCTGTGCAGTTGCTGCTCGATCTGCATGGATTTGCCGATCGTTACCAGGCAGACGTCCAGATTCTTGATGAATCAGGCGACCTTGACTTGCGCAAAGGTGAATTGTTTTCTTCTGCATCCAGCCAATTGGTCGTAACGGCTGAAAAGCATGCGGTTGTACTTGTAAAGTTAGGGGCTGTTAAGCAATAACCTGCTCAGGAAAATGACCAACTCAATTCATAGCAAACCATTAAAGAATGAAATCTGACAGGATTGGTGCAATATAAATACAATGAAAGCGTTTCAGATCGGCTGGGCCTGGACGGACATCACGCCGCAGCAGCCCATATATCTGGCCGGTCAACTTTACCCCCGCGTGTCCCAGTATGTGCAAGATCCGATTACGGCCACAGTGCTCGCCATGCAGAGCGATACCGATCAGGCCATCCTGATCTCAGCCGACATGGTCAGCACACCGCTGCATGTTCTGCAACGGGTTCGAAAAGACCTGCACGGATTGGATGGACTGGACGGCAGCAAGATCTCGTTCAGCGTCACCCACACGCATAATTCAAGCCTCTTCGGTCCGGAGAAACGACAGGAGAAGAACGCTGTTCTGCTCGGGGATGAATTGCTGCCGGAGATCGACGTGCCGCAAGACATCCTGACCGGTGATGAGGCCGCTGATTTTCTATATGAAAAAATAAGCGCCATCGTACGCCAGGCCTGGCTGCAAAGAAAGCCCGGCGGCATCAGTAGCGCCCATGATTATGCCGTTGTAGCATTTAACCGTCGTCCTGTCTTTGCCAGGCCTGAAGGGGAAGAAACTGTCATGTACGGCGACTGCAGTCAGGACAGCTTCGTGCGACTTGAGGGCACTGTGGACCACGCGGCCGATATGATCTACACCTGGGACGAACAGAACAACTTGAACGGCCTGGTTGTTACGATTCCCTGTCCCTCGCAGGTGTACGAACTGCATCAGATGGTGACGGC
>JAWSUP010000413.1:0-3789 GCA_033549405.1 Bacillota bacterium
GGCAGTTCAGGGAAGCGGATCAATGAATAATTGGTCGCGCTGCTGGAGCCTTCTCCGGTGTTCAATTTTGCGTTGAGACCGTAATTGACGTTCGGATAATTTTCCGAAATCAGGGCGTCCTTGATGTCAGACTGTGCCAGAGAAGTGTAGACTGTCGGGTCGATGGTCACCGGGTAGACAGCACTGGCCATCCAGTCGGCATCCAGATGATAGGTCAGCTGGTAGACCCGCGTGTCCCCTTTTTCTCCAGCAGTGGATTCCTCGAGCGTCACGTCGATGTTGACGATGTTGTCTCCGCTGGCATCGTAGGCATAGGGTGCGGGCAGGAAGAACACAACGGTCTCGCCGTTTCTGGCCAGTATGGAGCCGTCTGCCTGCAAGGCCAGTTCGAGGGAATCCGCAGTGATAGTCTGGCTGACCATTTTCAGGCCTGTGTATTTTTCCAGGACGAGATTCTCTTTGACATGGTCGGCGATGAGCCAGACCTCGAGGTGGGTGTCAGGAAGGACATCCCTGTAGGTAACCTGGGTCGACAGGTTGGGTATGGTTCGGCGCTGTTCTCCCTTGCTCTGACTTGACCACTCTGATTCGCTCAGCGAAGTAGCGGTAGTGGCTGTAATCCCCTGTCTCAGTCCGTCGACCGACCAGCTCAGGGTGCTGCCGTCCTTGCTGATGCTGACCGTCTGACCATCGCCCAGTCGATCGGCAAAGGATGCGGTAAAGCTGTTGGCGCGATTGGTGTAACGGACTGAACCGGCATCGGTCGTGGTCGCTTCCAGGCTGTTGTCGATCTCCTGGTATTCACCATCTTGAAGGTAATGAACAGGGGACGCATAAACAACCGCTTCGTAGCGTTTGCTGTCCAGCAGATATGTCTTGCCGGCGGCTGTGCGCTGGCTGATCAGTTCGGTATGGGCTTCATCGTCTGTTGTGATGTACGGACCGGACTGGTTGTTCTGATCCAGTATTGTATACGGGCTATCCGATTCTGACCCGATCGTTTCGGCGGGTAGATCAGCTGCCCTGACAGACGAGAATGAAGGAACCAAAAGAAGTGCAAACGTCAGGATATAGCAGACTGCTTTCCTGTAACACCGGGTCACCCGTTGATGTTTCAGATACCATTTCACGCTTGACATACCCATACCCTCCTGTTGAGTTGTTACGGCTTTAATGGCCAATACTTATATAACGAACGGGAGGCATGCTTTGTTACACTTTTTGAAAAATATTTTTTGTTTTCGGCCTTTTTGTCGTGCAAAGGTACTATTACAGCTATTATAAATGAGAATCAATGCGTTGAGTAGCTTCTAGATATAATAACATGCGCTCATTAAGAAACCAAGACATGTGTAACTTTATTCGCTTCAGGAGCGAACTTTTCAGCCATTTAGATAGCTTCTGTTGTGTACATCAACAAGCTGGAAGCAAATCACGCCTAAGAACACATGCGCATGACACCTCTACCCCAAAGTGCCGTGGTTGACTTTATACACCAAGTCTTCTGACAGTTCTTTTTTCTTCAAGTACATCGTCAAAAAATTAGCAGGGATAAATTTTACAAACACAGCACCAGATTGATTCCCTGGCGCTGCTTTTTTGTTTTTTATAAAACATGCTCCTTCCTTATCCGACTTCACACGCCTATCCCGCCAACCCGCTTCGGCTTCAGGATATCCTCCAGCACCCCACTGGCCATCTCGTCAGCCAACTGGATCGCATGCGAGTAAATGAGGCTGGTCGTCACCGTGCTTGAATGCCCCGCATGCTTGGCTACTGTCCTTAGCGGTATTCCCGCCATGATCAATAATGTGATATTCGTGTGCTAGCTAGTTGTGTTGCCTGTGTTTGTGCAATCAATCCGGTGATGGGATACAGCTAATGCATAGAGTGTAATCTCTGGAGCGCTCGACAAGGGATCTTATCAGTTCATACACACGATTTGACATAAAGCAGCCTCTCTGACCAGACACTCTGGCAAACTGGCCGTTTCAGACACCCATCTTACGACATACCTGTGAATTATCATTGCCCGGCGCGTTCGGGGACAATCACACCAAAGAAATACTGGTATCCGGTCCTATTTGATAAGGTTTCAAAACTGGTTTCCAGTTTGACTATATATTTTCCGGGTTTAACATCATGAAAAATGTAGGTTTGAGGAGACAGGCCGGAAGGCTCTACAAAGGTAATCTCTTCAAATGATTCATCATACAGGGTATAGTGACCAAATATTTCTTTCCCGCCGCTATAAACGGTAAATGGTACCGTGCCACTTTGGGCTCCGGATACGAAGTTAATCGGAAGATATTGCAGGTATGCCACTACGCCCTGCGCAGTTAAATATATGCTATCGGCACTTACTTTCTGGATTTTATTATAAGAATACACCCAATGGCCAAGTGCCTGAATTGAGTTTGATCCTGATTTAACCATCAATTGAGGCTTTTGGAAGAATACCTGACGGACAATCTCAAGCAGCCGCTGATAGGTTTCTTCGTTGAGTACACTGAATCGGTTATCCTGGGCTGATAGCAGGCAGTGGATCCCTTTTCCATCATTGAAAACCACATATTGTTCATATGTACGGTCTCCCTTACTCTGAGAAATCAAAATGCTTATTTGGTCTGACAACTGGTCAATGTTCACGCCAGACCAGGCCGATGACTTGGCTGTATGCTCCAAAACAATAGTCTGTATAACACGCTTTTCTGTATTCTTGTTAATATCTTGACTGAATAACGGAACCCCGGAAATACTGAGTTGGATGTTGATATTCCATGGCAAAGCAGACGATGTGACACTGCTTGATGTTGTAGAAATCGTACCGTTATCAGTATTCTGGTCGGCCGATTTTGATTCAACCGTAAATTCAGTGAACACATAAGACACTTTACCAGACATCTCATTGGTGCTGATCCATTCAATAAAACGGTATTCTCCTGGCTTAAGCTTGTCATAAAAGTAGCTCAGATCGAAGACCTTTTCGACCTGCGAATGGGGGTTCAGGGAGTAGGCCAGCATGGTCCAATTGACGCCCTTTTTGGTCGGAATCGTATACCAGGTCTGGTCAATCTGGATTTCAAGCGTAGTGAATTTTCCGTAAATATACTTGATATCTGATTTGTTCTCCAGGATCATCGTAATATTTTGTGTTTCAGGTGTGATGATAGTATTGTTAATGGTGATCTGGATATCGGCATTTTGCATGGCGCTGTCATAAGTCGACTTCTCAAGGCTTTTATATTCAAATAGCAGATTAGCCAGCAAATAGACACCAACGGTCAAGGCAACAGCCAAAACTGCTATGATAATCCAAAAAACAGGTATTCTGTAATTCAGGATATTCTTGATTCTGGATTTTGTCCCGCTTTCCATTGATACCTCTATACGTCTCCAAATTTCATATGAGTATACCATTTGCCATAGAAGCTTTATCAAAAAGCATGCGATCTAATATCTATCTGATTGATATCATTTTATCACATCAAGAAAAATTCTTGTTGAAAAACTCGGACGCCACTGAGCGTGATAGGTGATGCCACTGATCAATTCCTTGAACAGGTTCAGGGCATTTGCCGCATTAAAGGTATACTGGTTGGTGTTGGTCGTATCCAACGAATCCTTGGACGTTATCTTGCCCAGGCGATCCAGAGAGTCGTATTCGTACCAGTACTACTTGTTCTGGGCTATGCCAAAACAAAAGTTGTTATAGTCTTCCAGCGTCGAATATGTCATAATATCTGCATAGATTTAATCTGTTGGCTGAATTTTGACATAAGCGAAATT
>JAWSUP010000414.1:0-3757 GCA_033549405.1 Bacillota bacterium
GTCTTCGACTGGCAGGAGAGCATCGACATTCACTGCCTGGCCAACAAAATCAGGCGGGTGACCGTCCTGGCGACCGGCGAAGCGGTGCCCTTCACGCGCAGGTACATCCCGTCGCTCAAACAGCACAGGCTGAATTTTACACTGCCGGCAGTCCGGCCTGACCCGATCGATTCTGTCATCTGCATCGAGACAGAGGAAGCAGAAGTGCTGCTGGATTCTTTGGATTCACTCTGATCCTAAAGGCTGAAGCAAGGCAGGTCTCAGGGCAATAGCATGCAGGAGATAAAGCGCGCGCACTGGAAGAAGCGGTTTTTCACCATCTGGACGGGCCAGGCCAGCTCGCTGCTCGGTTCCGGCCTGGTCAGTTTTGCGCTGGTCTGGTGGCTGACGGCAGAAACAAAGTCTGAGACTGTGCTGGCTCTGGGCGCCCTGTTCACATTACTGCCGACCGTGCTCCTCAGCCCGTTCTCCGGATCTTTCGTCGATCGCCTGAACAGGCGCACGATCATGATCGTGACCGACGGGATCGTCGCGCTCCTGACACTGCTTTTGTACTTTATGTTCCGAACTGGTCAGGTCCAGGTCTGGCACATCCTTGCCGTCAACTTCCTGCGCTCGCTGGGCGGAACCTTTCAGCAGCCCGCCATGATGGCTTCGACCACCCTGATGGTCCCCAAAGAGCACCTGACGCGCATCGGCGGTATGAACCGTATCCTCAACGGCTTGTTGCGCATCATTGTGCCGCCGGCAGGCGCGCTCCTGATCGAAGTGTTCACGATCGAGTCCGTCCTGCTCCTGGACATCGCGACTGCCGCCATTGCGATCGGACTCCTGCTCGTGACCCCCATTCCGCAGCCGGAAGTGCCGCAGCAGGCAGGTAAACGCCCGTCGGTCCTGGCTGAAACCCGGCAAGGACTGAGCTTTGTGCGTTATCATCCGTCCCTCTTTTATGTCGTGATGACCTGCACCATGGCCAACGTCTTCCTTGGCCCGGCGATTTCATTCAAACCCCTGCTGATCACTGAGATTTTCCGGGGCGGACCGCTGCAACTCAGCTATATGAGTTCCATAACCGGACTCGGCATCATCGCCGGCGGACTCCTGATGGGCAGCTGGACCGGATTCAGAAGGAAGCTCATCGTCAGCGGCCTCGGCTGGGCAGGTGTCGGCATCTTCTATGTCATCCTGGCGCTGCTGCCGGGATCTGCCTTTTCGCTCCTCTTGATCTGTTCATTTGCCATTGGCCTGAGCAGTGCAATCGGCGGCGCGCCGCTGGACGCCTACTACCAGACCACGGTACCGCCTGAATACCAGGGCCGCGTCTTTGCCGTCCTCTCGATGCTGGACAACCTAACAGTCCCGTTCGGCCTGATTCTGGCAGCCATTCTGGGCGGGCGCGTGCCTCTGCGCATCTGGTTTATCCTGGTCGGCGTGTCCCATGCTGTCCTGGGCATCAGCTGGCAGTTCTCCCGGCGGATCCGGCAGGCCGAGGAGCCGATAGAGGGAAGGAATTAGAGCAGGTTCTATATCTCCCGAGCGAGTCGGACTTTGCTACAAATCAAAAGGAAGCGATTTCGCCGCAGCGTCATCTGCTTCCTTTACGGCTGATTTTTTCGTTGTCCGCCAACCCTCCGGCCCTTATGTCCGGCATATCTTTCTGGCTTTTTCGTTGCCAGCAAACTCTCTGGCCCTAAGTCCAGCATATCTTTCGGATTTTTAAGGTGTCAGCCCACCTTGTGATTAATATTATATTGAAGGGCACGTATAACCCTGATTATAATAATTCCTGAGCGTAATAATTGTCAACAATATGACAGACATTCGGCATCAGCGATCATTTGTCAGATTGAGAAAGACTCATCCTGCTAAATTTGATCATAAGAATACGATATAGATTTTACCTCAAATACTGTTTGCTTAAAAAACATTGATGGCCTGCAAATCTGATTTTGATGGCCTGCTGAAATATATCAGCGATTTCAGCTCGAATGGAACTCTCATAAAATCGCTGAGTGCAATCCTGTTTCGCTGTTTCAATTGCCTGATGGCCAAATCATATGCTTCCAAAATGGGTATCCCAGAAAACTGCTTTAAGCATTCACCATAATAAAAGGCAGGGCTTGCAACTGGAAGGCTGCTATAGTACCGCAACAAGATACGCTCATATTCCTGCTTGCGCAATACCTTAAAAATAGCTGTGTGCTCCAGTTTGGAAGTGTCTGCTCTCGGCTCTTTTCTCAATGTTGAACTGAGTGTATTTTGCTGTGTAAGCACATAAATTCCAACAGGCGTTTCTGCCAGAATATGCGCTGCCCGTCCATATTGACTTTCTGAGGTAACGACACATACATGGCTGAATGCCCTGAAATAGTCGCACAATTGAGTATCAAGACGATTGAATGTGTCAAGTTCGGTCTTTATCTCATACACGACAGCTTGTCCGTTAATGAGTATGAGATCCGCTTTCGATCTGTGTATCGGTATCTGAGTCAAGGCTGTTGTCGTGCTGATACTGTGTTTCCCACAGAGCAGCTTATTGAATAATGTATTCAGGTAGAAATATTCATTACGGTGCTCTTTGGCCATATGCCTGTATATTTCGCGTAACAGCGTGCTGTTGTCCGTATTGGCTGGGTCACGAATATAACGTTGAACAGCTGATCCGTACACTTCATTACTTCTTGCATGCATGAGGCTGTAGATAACGCGCTGAGTAAAGAGGTGATTCAGGATCATATTATTTGCTGTCAAACACCATCCCTCCCAGCGATCAAGCATAATTAACTGACACCATTGTATCATACAGGTCTGTACAGAGGTATCTGCCAGAGACAAATATTCGCATATTTCATACATAGTGTGCCTTTGCGAGTATATTGCATACATCAGAGCGGCACGGGATGCCTGTGACAGCGTCTGCAAGTAACAGTCTGCGAGAACCAGGGAATTTGGCTTTGCGCAATCATTTGTCATATAATCATGTCGGATAGCTCCGACTGACACAACGTCGAGACTATTCACAGTTATTTCAACCTGAATGTATAAAAGAGGAAAAGCCCGTGAATTCATAACGCCCCATTACAGTTAACGGAGGTTGAGATGAACCTGAATCAAAAACCGAATATCATCTACATCCTGGCAGATGACCTGGGCTATGGCGATGTGTCCTGCCTGAATGAACGGGCCGCTTTCCAGACGCCGTACCTGGATGCCCTGTATAAAAATGGCATGGCCTTTACGGATGCCCATGCGACATCGGCCGTCTGCACGCCTTCGCGGTACTCGATCCTGACCGGTCGATACAACTGGCGATCCAGGCTGAAAAAAGGTGTGCTGGGCGGTTTTTCACCAGCGCTGATTGAAAAAGGCAGAATGACTGTCGCCCAATACCTGCGACAGAATGGATACAAAACAGCTGCAGTGGGCAAGTGGCATCTGGGTATGAACTTTGCCAAAAGATCATCATTTGCTGAAGCAGAAGGTTTTGAGCAAAGCGAAGGGGTTGCTTATGATCAGCCGATCAGCTGTTCGCCCATCGACTATGGATTCGATTATTTCTTCGGTATCAGCGCTTCGCTTGACATGCCGCCCTATGCTTATTTAGAAAATGATCGCTTCACTCAGATCCCCGCGCACTGGACAGCAGGCGAGGGAAAAGGGTTTTACCGCAGAGGTCTGACTGCTGCCGGATTCGATCATGAAACCGTACTGGATGTTTTTACGGAAAAAGTGTGTACCAAGATCGGTGAATTGAAGG
>JAWSUP010000415.1:0-3744 GCA_033549405.1 Bacillota bacterium
GCTGTCTGGGTACAGGAATCCCCTTCGCCATGGCCGCCAAACTGGCCAATCCGGCAGTCTGTTGGTCCGGCCTCAGCGGCCAGGACGCAGCCGTTTGCCTGCGGTGACGCCGCAACAGCCACAGCCCGGTCCGCAGAAGAAACAGCTCTTCAAAACCGATACGCCGCCGGCAGATAGCGACCTCGTGCGTGTCTGCCGGCATATGAATGCGGCTATAAGCAAAGTCAACGGCGCAAAGCCGATAGTTCCGACGCACCCATGCAGGCAAAGGTTCGGGCAGTGTACCGGTCAGCCGTTCCAGAACCATACGCACGAGACTGCGCATCACGCCCTGGGTCAAGCCGCCAGTCAAACCATAAATGGGACGGAAAGCCGAACCGGTTCCGGGATCATCGTCGTGAAGCGGCTCAAATGATGGATTGAGCACCTGAAAGGTTTTGCCATCGCGCTGGATGCGCCCGTGAAAACGGTACTGAACACCGGCAGCCAGCTTGTCCGCCAGCCATGGCTGGTTAAACCAGACTGCAGCGATAGCATGTTGTTCATCGCGCAGAACCGTCCGCAATACCGACAGCCGGCCTCTGCGGTTCAGACCTGGTTTTCGTGATACTGCGGCAACAAATGTCTGCTCTTGCCCATCACTCAGTTCAGCCAGCTTGAGGCAGGTCGACCAGTCCTCATAATCCCGGGGGAACCAGCAAAGCAGGTCAAACCATGATCTGACACCCAGCCGTTCCAGCTGAGCCGCGCGGCGGGCCGCGACACCAGGCAATGTCTTGACAGGCCGCATCCAGAGAGGGAGAGCATCGGCAGACAGAACGCCTGCACCGGAATCAAACGCCGGCATCTTCCTGATCTCCGGCATACCGGCAGACAGGCGCAACCGGGCAGACGCCGCAACGCGGTCTGCGGGCAATGCAAAGTGAACGCCCATGCTCGACCATAAGGTGTCCGTAATCGATCCAGTCAGCCGGATCCAGGACCGCTGCCAGATCCTGTTCGATCCGCACAGGGCTTTCCTGGTCGGTCAGCCCGATCAGGCGGGAAATGCGGGCACAGTGGGTGTCAACGACAATTGCCGGAATTCTGAAAGCGTCGCCCAGCATCAGATTGGCGATTTTGCGGCCGACACCCGGCAAAGCTGTCAGGTCATCGATCCGGTCCGGCAACCGGTCATGATACTGTTCATGCAGGACACGGCAGGATGCCCGGATCGCTTTCGCTTTTGAGCGAAAAAGGCCGCAGCTGTGAATCAGATTCTCCAGCTCTTCCAGATCGGCGGCAGCCATGTCCGCGACACCCGGAAAGCGTTCAAACAAGGCTGGCGTTATCTGATTGACTCGTGCATCGGTGCACTGTGCTGACAGAATGGCTGCCACTAAAAGTTGCCATGGTTTCTCATGGGACAGCGTGCAGACGGCTTGAGGATATTGTCTGCGCAAGATGTTGACAACTGCAGCAGCCTGTTTTTTGAGTTGTGGCAGCCGGTCCTGCAGGTCGCTTTCAGGTGTCATCGCAATGACTCCTGCAGGTAAACCAGAATATCCAGGGTTTTATTCTCTGTCCGCCGGAAAATACGGATTTTAACGGTTGCTCCCACAGGCTGCTCTTTAAGAAAACTGCTCAAATCTGTAGAAGGAAAAACCGGCTCGTCATTGATCTGTATGATGATATCGCTTTTGCGCAGATCTGCCACATAAGCCGGGCTGTCCTGGATGACACTGCTGATATACAGTCCGTCCGGAAAACGATACAGCCGCTGCAGTTCCTGGAAACTGCTCTCGCTGAGCACGGTGATGCCAAGCCAGGCGCGTCCCGTTTCTGTTTTTTGATCCAGGATACCCTTTGCAACAGCCAACATCGAGTCGACCGGCAACGCGTAGGTCTTGAGATCAAACGGATCTTTAGCCAGTCCGCAACTGGACAGGCCGATCACCTTGCCTTCGAGATCCAGGACAGGTCCGCCGGCACAAAGCGTGCTGATCTGCAGATCGGTCTGGATCATTTGCACGGGTGTCCCGCTTTCGAGCATGACCATGCGGCTGATAGCGCTGATGAAACCACTGGAAAGTCCGCCGCTTTCCGTCATCAGATCAGGATAACCGACGGACAGAACCATCTGGCCAACATTAAGGTCCAGTGAATCGGCAAATGGAGGAACGACAAAGGCCGTCTCCCCGCCGTCGATATCCAGTACGGCCAGTCCTGTTATTGGATCACGGCCTATATAAGCGGCACTGAAAATCCGTTCAGTTCCCCGCACCAGTATATCGATGCGTGTTCCGGCAATCAGTTTGCCCTGCTTGTCCAGGGCTATGGAAAATATGGCGGAGTCGGTGACCACGGTACCTGTTTCATCAATGATCAGACCAGACGCCTCATTGGTCCGGGCGGACTGGTTTCCGCTGGCAGGAACCTCGACATAGATACCAACTACCGACGGTGCAATATCGGCATAGATGCGCTGGACAAGCTGACGGGTCTGCCACAGGTTAAGTGACTCCGTAGCGTTCTGCACCGGTTCTGTCGGTGTCGGAAGAGCTGTCGGATGTGGCATCGTCGTCGGTTTCGGCGTCGGCGAAGGTGTCGGTGAAGGCGTTGGCGAAGGTGTCAGCGAAGGCGAGGGTGTAGGCGTCACTGTCGCTGTGTGCGTGTTATCCGGCAGTGTTGTTGTTTCGATTATTCCTGTCGGCTGGCTTGTTACTCCGGTCTGGATAGTCGTATCAGCCTGACCGGCCAAAAGAGCGATCCAGCGAGGATTGCGGCTGCTGATCAGACCACGCACCAGAAACACTGCTGTAAGCAGCGAAGCGACCAGGGCCGAAGCCAGTGACAGAACAATCAGAATGGCTATCCATTTAGCTCTTGTTTTCAACGAAAGACCTCCCATCTGGAAAGGTGTCCTTATTTTAACGAAAAAAAGTGAATTCAATATGAACAAAGAAATCAGGGCGTTTGCAGGGTGAAGATGAACCGCGCACCGCCCAGATCGCTGTGTGCTACATGAATGCGTTGACCATGGGCAGCCAGAATGGTCCGGCAGATATAAAGCCCAAGACCAGACCCTTTCGATGTCCGGGATTTGTCGATCTTATAAAAACGATCAAAGATGTACGGATATTCATTCTCTGATATTCCTGGTCCGCTGTCATCGATTATGACTTCGATCTCTTTAGGTCTGCCGGTCCGCTTGGTTGACAGAGCGATGATGCCGTCATCCGGCGTGTAACGGATGGCGTTGGATACTATGTTGTACACAACCCGACTGATCGCCTCGCGATCACCGATCACCAGAAGTCGCCCATCATCATCGCCGTAAAAGTCAGTCTGCACATCCAGTTTTTTGGCAGCCAGAAATGATTCAAGCCCGATGATATCCTCTTTGATGACCTGGTTGATGTCGAATACTGTCTGAAGCAGTTTTCTTTCAGTTTCAAGGACGGATCCTTCGAACATGGTGTTGATCAATGTCTGCAGACGCAGAACTTCCTGCTTGACGATCTCCATATAGTGCTGGTGGCGCTCAGGCGGAATGGTTCCGTCGAGCATGCCTTCGACAAAGCCGCGGATGGATGTGATCGGAGTCCTCAGGTCATGGGAGACGCTGGAGATGAAGTCTTTACGGTTCCGTTCCTGATTGCTCAGCTTCTCGATCATGTCATTCATCGTTCGAACCAGCTGGGTCAGATCATCTGTCATGATTGACCGGACACGCTTCTGCTGCGCGCCGGCATCGATCCCTGG
>JAWSUP010000416.1:0-2062 GCA_033549405.1 Bacillota bacterium
GAAGCGGGCCTGATCAAAGGTGTGGATGGCCATATCCAGAAGCAGCGGGCTGTCCATCAGATCGCGGAAACCACCGAAATGAGGGCCAAGAAAGAAATCGGCGCCCACATAGCCAGTTGTCCCGATAACACCTTCATTGATGAGTTGACGGCAAGATCGGATCTGCCTGAGATAGCGACGATTCTGCATGATGCCAAAAAACAAATCCATTTCTTTGGCTTTGGCAACCATGGCATCTGCCTGTTCGAGGCCTTCCGCCAGAGGTTTTTCGCTCATGACCGCGCAGCCTTCTGCGAAAGCAGTCATGGCGATGCTGTGATGCGCAGCGGGTATCGCCAGATTGAAGACCAGGCCGGCGCCGGTCCGGCGGATGACCGCAGCCAGATCATGGCCGGTCTCAACTGCAGTGAAATGGTACTTTTCAGCGATCCGCCCGATGGCTGCCGGGTCAGGATCAACCAGGCCGACGATCTGGCAGTCGCGCCGGGTCAGAACATAGTCAATCCAGGCCCGGGACATGCTGCCACAGCCGGCAATCACGATTCGTACGGGCAGTGCGGGAATCTGGGACATGGTACACACCTTCTTTCCTTTTATACTTTAACAGGGCTGGCCTTTTCCGGCTGATCAACGGTCAGGTTTTTCACCCAGCGGAAACGATTGACCTTGATGAAGGCCACGATGCACTTGAGGATCTGATCTGACTTAAGCAGAGCAAAGACAACAACCGGGGATGCGGAAAAGACAAAAGCGGCCAGCGAAGCTGCCGGTATGACAAACCCCCAGATGTGGATCAGGTCGTTGACAAGGACAAAATGGGTCGCGCCGCCGGCCCGGACTATGCCGGTCAGGCAGGACATCTGGTAGGCAGTGCCGACGATCATGACGGCCAGAACGGCCAGGAAGGAGCGCACCATCACAAGTGTGTCCGGCTCCAGATCATAGATCAGGGGAACCAGGAAGCGTGTGCAGTAGATCGCTGCGCCGGATACCAGGCCTACGCCGACAAACAAGACCTGCAGCGTTTTTACGTAACTGCGCAGCCGCGTGTGGTCACCTGAACCGACCGTCTGTCCGATAATAATGGCTGTAGCGCCTGCCGTGCCATAGACGAAGACAGCCATGATCGAGAAAATGACATTGGCAATGCTGACGGACGCAAGCGCCGTGGCGCCGAGCCGTCCCATGATCGCACCCTGTACTGCCAGGTTGATGCCCCAGAAAACGTCACCGAGTATGACCGGCAGCCCGTAACGGAAAAACCGCTTGAGGAGGACTGTCTCGGTTCTCAGCAGTTCACGGAAGCGGAGCATGAGCTTTTTGTCGGCGAAACGGACATAAACGATCATAACGATTGCTTCAAGTATCCTCGCAGACAGGGTGGCGATGGCCGCGCCGCGGATGCCCAGCGCCGGGGCGCCCAGATTGCCGAAAATCAGGATCCAGTTCAGCGACACATTGACAGTAAAGGTCATGACCGACAGGTACATCCCGATGCGGACCGTTTCGACACAGCGCATCGAGGCGACCAGGACCTGGGTGACACAGAAGAAGACATAAGTGAAGCGGATGATGGTCAGATACTTCATAGCTTCTGTCATGACAGCGGTATCATCCGTAAAAAGGCCCAGGACGCCGGACGGTGTGATCAGTGTGACAGTCAGCAGGAGCAGGCCGGCGCCAAGACCGAATTTCAATGCGATGCCGACGATCGACTTGACTTTGTCCGTTTCCCGCTTGCCCCAGAACTGGGCGCCCAGGACGATCAGGGCTGCGCTGAGGCCCATCACGAGCATATGCAGCACATTCTGCAACTGATTGCCGACATAAGCACCCGACAAAGCCAGTTCACCCAACCGGCCGACCATGATGTTGTCAGCCAGGCTGACAGAATAGGTGATGATGTTCTGCAGAGCAAGCGGCGCTGCCAAAAGAAGCAGCCGCTTGTAGAATCCTTTTTCTTGAACCATCAGCATTTAATCGCACCCGCCTGTCATACCTCGAGATCGAGGTCGCGTAAAATCTGGCGCAGTTTGTCTTTTTGGCCGGGCAGCAGTTCTGC
>JAWSUP010000416.1:2072-3743 GCA_033549405.1 Bacillota bacterium
CATTTGCCGACAGCAAAGCCCTGCATGCGCAGACCTTCCTTGATGGCCTCAGGGAAAGTGCCCATATTGGCGGCCATACGCAGCGGCGCCAGCCTGAATTGGGCTTCCAGCGCGCCTGCCAGATCGCCAGCCATGAATTTCTCATAGATGGCGACAACGATACCCGGAGCGACATTGGCAGTCGCTGCGATCGCACCGGTCGCCCCATGGCAAAGTCCTGCATAGATCAGGGTGTCACGGCCGAGCAGGACACTGAAATGCTCCATGTCCCTGGTCAGGCGGATGTATTCGGCCGTATTGGTGAAATCACCGGTGCTGTCCTTAACGCCGACGATGTTGTCGATCAAAGCCAGACTGGCAACTGTTTCCGGTTCAATGGTGATATTGGTTTTGGGTTTGTTGTTGTACAGGATGATCGGCATGCGGGTCGATGCTGCGATCGTGCTGTAGTGGTGATACAGTTCCGACTGGCTCTGGGAAATGAACATCGGTGTGAGGACGGAAACTGCGTCAGCCCCGACATCTTCAGCTATTTTGACCAGCTCGATGGCGCCGCGGGTCGTGATGTGATTGGCGCCGGCATAGACCGGGACCTGGCCTGCACAGGCTTTGACGGCGATTTTGAGGACCTGCTTGATTTCATCGTTATTAAAGGCATAAAACTCTCCCGTTGTGCCAAACGGAAAAATACCATGGACGCCATTATCGATCAGGTGCTCGATCAGTTTCTGGAAAGCAGATTCATCAAACCGGCCTGTGTCGGTTACCGGCGTGATGATCGGGGGGATGATGCCGTGTGGTCTGAATGTTTTCATCGTGTGCCTCCTTGATATCCATTTATCCGTTATATTGCGAGTCTTTCCATCGCCCACTGTCTTATGAAACAACCGGTCACGGCTGGACCATGCATGGCCTTTTGGGATCAAATGTCCAGCCGGGAATCAGATACTGCATGCCGAGGGCGTCATTGCGGGTATCGAGACCGAGCTTTATGTACTGCTCGTGTGCAGCCATAATTTGATCGCGGTCGATCTCGATGCCGAGCCCCGGCTTCTTTGGTACGTCGATGCAGCCGTCATGGATCTGCAACGGCTCAAGCGTCAGGCGTTCGATGCCTTCCTGCCAGATCCAGTGCGTGTCGATGGCGTTGAGCTGTCCCGGAACGGCAGCGGCGGAGTGAACGACCATGGCCAGTGAAATGTCGAAATGGTTGTTGGAGTGACAGCCCCAGGTCAGGCCATAGTGCTGGCACAGCTGTCCAACCTGGACAGAGCCGGACATCGTCCAGAAGTGGGGATCTGCCAGCGGGATGTCCACAGACTGGAGCGCCAGGGCGTGAACCATTTCACGCCAGTCGGTCGCGATCATGTTGGTGGCCGTCGGCAGGCCGGTCGCCCGCCTGAACTCCGCGAGAATCTCACGTCCTGAAAAGACACCTTCCGCGCCGCAAGGGTCTTCGCAATAGGTCAGTATACAGCTGAGCGGCTTGCAGAGACGGATGGCTTCAGCCAGAGGCCAGCATCCATTGGGGTCCAGGGTGATCCGCGCATCCGGAAATGCCCTTTTCAGGGCAGTGATGGCCTGGATTTCCTCATCGCCTGACAACACGCCGCCTTTTAGCTTGAAATCGGCAAAGCCATACTGGTTTCCGGCCGCTTCTGCCTGTGCGAC
>JAWSUP010000417.1:0-3742 GCA_033549405.1 Bacillota bacterium
GCTGTCAACCTTGACCCGGAATGTCGCGGACAGGCGCTCTTTCAGTTTGTCGGCCTGCTCCAGCACGCCGGGTTTATGGGCGGCGATCGGAATGATGACGACCTGCAGCGGCGCCACCCGGGGAGGCAGCACCAGTCCATTGTCATCGCCGTGGACCATGATGATGGCGCCGATGGATCGGGTGGACAAGCCCCAGGATGTCTGGTGCACATACTGGAGCTGGTTGTTGCGGTCAGAATACTGGATCTCAAAAGCCCGGGCAAAACCATCGCCAAAGTAATGGCTGGTCGCTGACTGCAGCGCTTTGCCGTCATGCATCATGGCCTCGACCGTATAAGTATCGACGGCGCCGGCGAATTTCTCCTTTTCCGTCTTCTGCCCCTTGATCACAGGAATGGCCAGGAAATCCCGATAAAAGTCAGCATAGACATCGAGCATGCGCAGGGTCTCGGCGACCGCTTCTGCATCTGTAGCGTGCGCTGTATGTCCTTCCTGCCAGTAGAACTCGGTGGAGCGCAGGAACGGACGCGTCGTCTTTTCCCAGCGCACGACCGATACCCACTGGTTGTACAGCTTGGGCAGATCACGCCAGGACTGGATCACGCGGGCATAATGGTCACAGAACAGCGTCTCCGAAGTCGGCCGGATGCAGAGGCGTTCAGCCAGCAGTTCATTGCCGCCGTGTGTAACCCAGGCAACCTCCGGGGCAAAGCCCTCCACATGGTCTTTTTCCTTTTGCAAGAGGCTTTCAGGAATGAACATCGGCATAGCCACATTTTCGTGACCTGTCGCCTTGAACATGCCGTCGAGACCTTTCTGGATGTTTTCCCAGATGGCATAGCCATACGGGCGCAGGATCATGCAGCCTTTGACCGCGGAATAATCGATCAGTTCTGCCTTGAGCACCACATCGGTGTACCACTGCGTGAAATCCTGATCCATCGCCGTGATTGCTTCCACTTTCTTCACATTGTCAGCCATAACGCTTCCTCCTCATAAAAAAATCCCGGCAAACATTTGCCGGGACGAATCTGATTCTGGTGGGTGAAAAATCAACCCCTGAGCCAAATCCGCGGTACCACCCAGTTTGACGCGAGTCTGCGTCCGCTTAAGGCATCACACTGCCTTGTCCGGCCGATAACGAAGCCATCCGACTGCCTTGCGACAGAGCCTCCGGGGTGGGACGATACGCCTGGGCGGGGATTTTCACCAGCCATCCCCTCTCTGAAGCCATTGACACATCTCATTCCCTTCATGGGCTGTTACCGGAAGTATAGCGAGTGGCAGGGCATTTTGTCAAGTATAACAGCATCCCCTATGCCCATCCTGAACCCGCCCAAGCGGCATCAGATGGCTGCGCCGCAGATCCGTGCTGTTTCCCTGGCGATGGCCAGCTCTTCGTTGGTGGGTACCACCAGGACCTTAACGGGGGATTCATCAGTTGAGACGACAGCTTCCCGCGCTTTGACGGCCGTGTTTTTGTATGGATCGATCTGAATGCCCATATAGCCCAATCCTTCACAGGCGCCCATGCGAATATCAGCCGTGTTTTCCGCTATGCCGGCGGTAAACACGACGGCATCGACGCCGCCCATCGCGGCGGCATAAGCACCGATAAACTTGCGGCATTGATATTTAAACATATCGAGGGCCAGCGAAGCCCGCTTGTGACCTTCACCGGCAGCAGCGTACAGATCGCGGAAATCACTGCTGACGCCTGAAAGGCCCAGAACCCCGGATTGCTTGTTTAACAGTTCCTCAATGGCATGCGCACTCGTATGCTCTTTATCGATCAGAAAAGTCACAATCGCCGGATCAATATCACCACAGCGCGTGCCCATGCAGAGCCCCGCCAGCGGTGTCAGCCCCATGGATGTGTCGATACAGCGGCCGTTGCGGACAGCAGCAATCGACGAGCCGTTGCCCAGGTGGCAGGTGATGATTTTAAGTGTATCATAGGGTTTGCCCAGCATGACGGCCGCCCGCTGGGATACATATGAATGGGAGGTTCCGTGAAAACCATACCTGCGGATACCATGCTTTTCATATAGTGCGTAGGGCAGGGCATACATGTATGCCTTCGCCGGCATGGTCTGGTGAAAGGCCGTATCAAAGACGGCAACCTGGGGAACACCGGGCATCGCTTCTTCACAGGCTTCAATGCCGGTCATGTTGGGTGGGTTGTGCAGCGGAGCCAAATCGAAACAGGCGCGGATCGCCCGCTTGACCTCCGGCGTGATCAACACGGATGACGCAAACTTCTCTCCGCCATGGACGACGCGATGGCCGACTGAGTCAATCTCATTCATGTCCTTGATAACGCCGTGCTGATCCGATGTCAACGCCAGCAAAACTGCCTGTACAGCCACCTTATGGTCCGGCATATCCACTTTTAGAGTAATGGGATCGCTCCCATTCAGGCTGTGTCCGATGAACGAATCGTTTAAACCGATCCGTTCGGCTACACCGCGCGCCAGCACGTCACCGGTCGCTGCGTTGAGAAACTGGTATTTCAGCGAGGAACTGCCGGCATTGATGACCAGAACATTCATTAATTTATCTCCTTCATAAAGGACGGCAGGCCTTCTTTGCCTGCCGCACCATGATAATCAGATATCTTGCGCCTGAACGGCCGTAATGGCGGCTACCCCGACAATATCATCTGCAGAACAGCCGCGTGACAGGTCGTTGACCGGGCTGGCGATACCCTGTGTAACCGGTCCGTAAGCTTCCGCTTTGGCCAGCCGCTGAGCCAGTTTATAACCGATGTTTCCAGAATTGAGGTCCGGAAAAATCAGGACATTGGCCTTGCCGGCGACAGTGCTGCCCGGCGCCTTGCTCTGACCGACAGATTCGACAACAGCTGCATCCAACTGCAATTCGCCATCGATTTTGAGATGAGGCGCTTTTTCTTTGGCCAGGCGCGTCGCTTCGATCACCTTTTCCGTCAGCGGGCTTTTGGCACTGCCGTAGGTCGAGTAGGAAAGCATCGCCACATATGGTTCTGCTCCCGTCAGCTGCCTGAACGACTTGGCTGACGACAGGGCGATCTCGGACAGTTGGTCGGCATCCGGATCTTCCATAAGGCCGCTGTCGGCAAAAATGAATGTGCCGTTGTTTCCGTAAGTGCAATCTGGCACAATGATCATGAAGAAGGCTGAAACCAGTTTAGTGCCGGGTGCGGTTCTCAGGATCTGCAAGGCAGGGCGCAACGTATTGGATGTGCTGTTGATGGCGCCGGCGACCATGCCGTCAGCTTCTTTCTTTTTGACCATCATGACGCTAAAGTAGAGCGGATTTTTCATGGTTTCGCGTGCCACATCAAGTGTCATGCCTTTGGCCTTGCGCATCTCAAATAAAGTTTGAACATAATCTTCGAACTGAGGACTTTGCTCAGGCTCGACAAATCGCGCACCTGATATGTCCCACTCCGGTGCGACCGCCTGCATTCTTTTTTGATCACCGATCATGACTACACGCGTGATGCCCCGGGCCAGCAATTTGGCACAGGCTTCGATGATGCGCGGATCATATGACTCGGGCAGCACGATGGTTTTTATATCACTTTGAGCCCGGCTGATAATCGTATCAATGAATCCCATAAATTTATCCTCTTTCCTAATGTAAGTTTACCGCCCCTCAGTATAGCGGATGTCAGGGCTTTCTTCAACTCTTTTTGGTCTTGGCCAGTGCTGAAGCACAAAAATTCGATTTACTCCAAAAACAGCTCGCGAAAGCATCT
>JAWSUP010000418.1:0-3736 GCA_033549405.1 Bacillota bacterium
CCAGCCTGATGTGCAATCTGATCCGGCACATGACACCTGCGCCGGCGGCCGTCGTTGCCATACCGCTGCATAAAAGGCGAGAGCAGGAGCGCGGATATAACCAGGTTGAACTCCTGGCGGGGCTGTTCAGCGATCGGCTCTGCCTGCCGGACTTATCGGCCGGACTCATCCGCGTACGGGCGACGCAGCGGCAAAGCGAGCTGGCCGGACGGACTGAACGCCAGGCGAATCTGGCAGGCGCATTCGAACTGGAGCGATCGGTCTGGCAGCGATGGCTGCACGCTGGACCGTCTGTTCGCGATCCGGGAGAGCAGAATATCTTGCTGGTCGATGACGTGCTGACAACAGGCGCAACCTTATCCGCTGCCGCCGAACCGTTTTTGCAGGCCGGCTTCATGGTTACAGGCCTCGTTGCGGCTTCGAACAGCAATTGCCTTTACGCACAGGAAGGCGACACGCACCGGCAATATGTCGGAAATGAAGGGCAATCTGGATATGGCTCAATCTGGCCGGGCTCTGGTAACTGCAGTTACTGATGTTTGTGTGTAAATCTGCGTAGCACCTGCATCGCTTGAGAAAACAATCAAGAAAAGGTATACTGAGGGTGCCTGGAATGTTCGTTACCTCTGTTTTTGAACCTTCATGACATGAACGGGAGCTCGGGTCAATGTGGAATACGGTCATGCCTTCAGGCTTCGGTCTGACTGAGGTAGACCAAAGACCACTGCAGGGCACCCACCTGGTAGTAATGCTGGGTGTCAAAAGGGGGTACGGCATCCCGGGCATTATGTTAAGGAAATGCAAGATGGCAGGGATGGAGATTAATTAGATGGGTTGGTATGACGATGCCAGATCGATCGCCCGGCGTGATCCGGCGGCCTGTGGTGTATGGCAGGTGATTTTTCTGTATTCCGGCTATCATGCTGTCATCATACACCGGCTGGCGCACTGGATGCATCGGCATCACATGAAGTGTATCGCCAGAGGCGTTTCACAGCTGAGCCGGTTTTTAACCGGGATTGAGATTCACCCCGGGGCTCGTGTCGGTCACCGGTTGTTTATCGACCACGGCATGGGACTGGTCGTCGGCGAGACTGCAGAAATCGGCGATGACTGCACGCTGTACCATGGTGTAACGCTTGGCGGCACAGGCAAAGACAAGGGCAAACGGCACCCGACCCTGGGCAACTGCGTGCTGGTCGGCGCCGGAGCCAAGATCCTGGGACCGTTTCGGGTGGGCGACAACGCGATGATCGGAGCCAATTCGGTCGTGCTGCACGAGGTTCCGACCGGAGCGACAGTTGTCGGTGTCCCCGGTCGTGTCATCAAGCAACAAGGCGTGCCGATCAAGCACAACCTTGAGCTCGATCACGACAGTACGCCCGATCCGATCGAGCAGGATATCTGTCGCCTGATGCACCGGGTCATCGCCCTGGAAAGAATGGTCGGGAAAGAACCGGTCCCGTTTTCCCGGCAAAACTGTCCTGAAACAAACGCATCTGTTGGCGCAAAGCAGCCAGGTTCGGACTAAGGGGCTGCCAGGGCTTGGACATAAAACAGAAGTATTACGCGTCGGAGGATAAAAACATGTTGCGCCTGTACAACACCCAGACCAGAGACAAAGAAGACTTTGTTCCGCTTGAACCAGGCAAGGTCAAAATGTATGTCTGTGGTCCGACTGTCTATAATTATTTCCATCTTGGCAATGCACGGCCTTTTATCATTTATGATACACTGCGCCGTTACCTTGAGTTCTGCGGCTTATCGGTCACCTATGTTCAGAACTTTACCGATATCGACGACAAGATGATCAACAAGGCCAATGCAGAGGGCGTTACCGTTTTCGAGCTGGCTGACCGCTTCATCGATGAGTACTTCCACGACGCCGATCGTCTGAGTATCCACCGGGCGACGCTTCATCCGCGTGCGACTGAGTCTATGCCGATGATCATAAGCCTGATCGAGACTCTGGTCGATAAAGGTTTTGCTTACGAAACAGGTGACGGCGTGTACTTCGATATCGCGAAGATGCCAGATTATGGCAAACTGTCACATTACAACCCCGAAGATCTCGAAAGCGGTGGCCGCGAACTGGCAGGCGACGATTCAGACAAGCATAATGCCCTGGATTTTGCCTTGTGGAAAAAGAAAAAAGAAGGTGAACCGTTCTGGCCCAGTCCATGGGGTGACGGGCGTCCCGGCTGGCACATCGAATGCTCGGCCATGGTCAAACAGCATCTGGGCGATACCATCGACATCCATGGCGGCGGCCAGGATCTGGTCTTTCCGCATCACGAAAATGAAATTGCCCAGAGCGAGGCCGCAAACGGCAAGCCGTTTGTCCGCTACTGGCTCCACAATGGTTTTATCAATATCGATCATACAAAGATGTCGAAGTCGGCCGGCAATTTTTTTACGGTGCGCGATCTGGTCGAACATTTCGATTACCCGATTCTGCGCTTTTTCATGCTCAGTGGACATTACCGCATGCCGATCAACTTTTCGTCCGACTTGCTGCAGGCAGCCGAGAACGGGTGGAACCGTATCCGCACCTGCCTTAAAAATCTTGCGTTCGTTGCAGACCATGCGCCAGAAAAGCCGGATGCTGACGCTTTGCAGGCATCCCGGTCTTTACAGGAAGCGACAGACCAATGCCAGACAGCATTTGTCAAGGCCATGGACGATGACCTGAATACAGCCGATGCGCTGGCGGCCATTTTCGATCTGGTGCGCGCCGCGAATACGGCAGCAACCGCAACCGGCATCGATGCCGGCTCTTTGCAGCGAGCCGCGCAAAAAATGACAGATCTGCTGGCTGTGCTTGGCCTTGACCCACTGGCCGGAACAGGATCATCGGACATTCCTGAAGAAGTCAACCAGTTGGTTGCCGCCAGAGCTGAAGCGAAAGGATCCCGCGACTTTGCCAGGGCAGATGCTTTACGCGACCAGATTCAACAATTGGGGTACGCTGTGGCGGATACGCCGCAAGGACCGAAGGTGAGCCGTCTGTGAACCTGCCGACAATAGACCGCGATCTGCGTGAGATGCCGATATCCGTTATGGCTTATATAGGCGATGCTGTGTATGAACTATATGTCAGACTGCATAACTGCAACCATTGCCAGGGCAAGTCAGGGCAACTGCACCGTCGCTCTGTCAGTTTCGTGAAGGCGCATGCGCAGGCAAATGCTATTCGTCGGCTCCTGCCTTGCCTGAGTGACGATGAACTTACTGTCTACAAACGAGGTCGCAACAGTCAGCCGGCCAGCCGTTCGAGGCACGCCGATCCAGTCGATTACCAGATGGCTACGGGGCTTGAAGCCCTGATCGGCTTCATCAGCCTGAAGAAGGATGACCAGCGCCTCGATGAACTGATGGCCATGATCCTTGAGGAAAAACAAGATGAACAGCAGCAGGAACAACAGCAATAAGACCAGCGCCAAAAGCAGTGACAAGAACAGCGGCAAGGGCGGCCGTACTTACAGCAACAAAAGCAACCGCAAGTACAGCGGACAGGACAATCGCGATAAAAGCGGCAAGGGCGGCCGCAAGCTTACCGGCCAGAACAGCAGAAAAGCGAGTCTGCCAGGTCAGAACGCTCCTCGCACATCCGGGCGTGCCACTGCGCAGCGGATTCCTGCCACGCGCCAAAAATCCGATATTCCCCCACAGGAACTTCAGCAGTTGCCGGCGCATCTGCCGGTCGACCAGACAGGGCTGCCGGGTTCACCGGACC
>JAWSUP010000419.1:0-3728 GCA_033549405.1 Bacillota bacterium
AAAATCTTGTTCATGTGTTGGCCCTCCTAAGGCTGAATCAAATAGAGCCGCTTTTCCAGCGACTCAATCGTGTGGGTTGGTTTTTCTTGACTTTCTCTGGGTTTAGGCTCTGTCTGGCGCTGAGGCATTTTGCTCAAGAGCGAGTTGGTAACTGCAGCACGGCTGAAGATAAGTCCCGGGCTTGTGTCTTGTGGCTCGCCTGTGAACATGATGCTATCGGCAAAGCCAAGCTCGACCGCCTTATTAGCGTTCATCCAGGACTCTGCGTCCATGAGGTGTGAAAGCCTGGCGCGAGACAGCCCGGTTTTCAGCGCATACGCGTTGATGATACTTTCTTTAACCTCGTCCAGCAGTGCTTTTGCCCTGAGCATTTCCTCGCTGTCGCCGATCGCGATGGTGGCGGGATTATGGACCATGAGCATACTAACGGGTGACATCTGCACCTCACTGCCGGCCATGGCGATTACCGACGCGGCACTGGCAGCGATGCCGTCGATCTTCACGGTGACGTGGCCGGGGTAGTCCATGAGCAGGTTGTAGATCTGTGCTGCAGCAAATACATCGCCACCGGGTGAGTTGATCCAGACGGTGATGTTGCCACTGCCGGTTAGTAGTTCGTCCTTGAACAGTTTTGGTGTGACCTCATCTCCCCACCAGGTCTCTTCAGCGATGGGTCCGTTGAGGTAGAGGGTACGTTCAGCAGTATCACTGTCGCGTACCCATTTCCAGAAATTATTTCTCATTCGTTTTGTTCCTCCTTCGGTTCTTAAGTTGCACATTTTGTGCTCAACATAATCACTTACTCATCATAAAATTGCCCCGCTTGTGATAGCGGCAGCATGTTGCCATTGACCAGGTACAGGTCACCACCGAGTCCGGCAGGGATGGGGTTCATGTTTTCAAGCTCCCGTATGTCGTTGCTGGAAAGCCAACCGTTCTGGCGGCCGGTAGCATAGCCCGTCATCCGGCTGGCATAATCGCCGCGCAGCAGTCCGTCCAGGTTGAATCGGACAAAGTACTGCTGCTTCTCCGCCGTGGAGAACAACGCTTTCTGGATTGACATCTCCCAGCGGATCACCCACGGGTCCAGCGTGTACTTCACGAACTCCAACGATTGCTGCTCGATGTTGGAAAAGCTGGACTTCTCCAGGTCAGCCAGCATATGAGGAGGAATTCTAAAGACACGGGCGATCTCGTTGATCTGGAACTTTCTAGTCTCAAGAAACTGAGCCTGCTCGGGGGGAATACCGATCGCCTGGAATTTCATGCCTTCTTCCAAAACTGCCACCCGGTGGGCGTTACTGCTGCCCTGATACACAGCGTTCCAGCTTTCGCGCACGCGTTTCGGATCCTTCACGACACCGGGGTGTTCCAGGACACCTCCGGGGTTGGCGCCGTTAGCGAAGAATGATGCACCATATTCCTCGGTTGCAATTGCCATGCCGATCGCATTCTTGGCCATCGCTACCGGGGAGTAACCGATAAGGCCGTCGAAGCCCAAGCCCGGAATGTGCAGCACTTCATCGCGGCGAAGAAAATACATTCCGCGATCGGTCCGGTACTGATAAATAATCTCACCGCCAGCGGCACGATCGACCGTCATCTTGTCTGGCAAAAGCGGGTACAGCGCCAGAACCTGGCCTCGGCCGTCTCGGATAATCTGCGCATAAGCGTTGCCCCACAGGAGGAGATGACTCATAAGGGTTTCACGGAACACGAATGAAGTCATCTCTGAATTGGGCTCGTTATGTAAAAGATAATACAGCGGATGCTCCAGTGCTTTTTCTTTGCCGCGATCGGTGTAACGGTATGTGTGCAGCGGCAAGCTGGCAATGGTCTCCGCCAGGATCCGTACACAAGCGTAGACGGCGGTGGTCTGTAAGGCCGTTCGCTCATTGACGGTCTTGCCGCTGGTGGTGCTGCCGAAAAAGAAGCTATAGGTGCTGCCCGGCAGCGTGTTTGTCGGCTTGTCGCGAGCTTTAAAGATGCGGTTGATGATTGACATGCGGTCCTCCTATGATTTTTTGGATACTCACCTGGAGATATAACTCCAATAATCCTTTATTGCCGGATTAATTCGGATAAAAATATACAAAGTTTATTTTGGCTTTGGTTGTTATTGGGTGTATAATCGAATTGAATACCGTAATATTCAATCATGCATCGGTCATTACGAGGTATGAAAATGAAAAAAATGTTCATAATTGCTTTTGCTATCACATTGCTGACGTTAAGCGGCTGTGCTTCACCCCCCAGAGAGATAACAACAATATCTGAATCTGAACAAAATGACGTAACATCGACCTTGACTGCGACATCATCAGAGTCAGCAACATCTGGATCGACTGCAGTGCCAACTACTGTAACGAATAGCTCAAATGCAGATCCAACAACAATCGCGCCGACTACCAAAATGACTACCACAACTAAGGAAGCATCCCAAATAACGACAGCTGAAACAAAAACCACTACGACGACGACTGCTACTACAAAAGCGACAACTGAAACAACTACGACGATAGCTACGACGACGACTACTACTTCAAATTCATTGACGACTGGTCAAATCAATGCCGTTCGCAAAGCAAAAGAGTATTTGAGTGTGATGCCATTTTCTCATGATGGCCTGATAGATCAGCTCGAGTATGAAAAATTTACTCATGCAGAAGCTGAATACGGAGCAGATAATTGCGGCGCCGACTGGAATGAACAGGCCGAAAAGAAGGCTAAGGCATATTTGAGCGTTATGCCATTTTCCCATGATGGGTTGGTAGATCAGCTCGAGTATGACAAATTTACACACGAACAAGCAGTGTTTGGCGCAAATAACTGTGGGGCAGATTGGAATGAACAAGCTGTTGCAAAAGCTAAAGCATACTTAAAGGTTATGTCATTTTCTCGAGCAGGCCTTATTGATCAATTAAAATATGATAAATTTACTCACGAACAAGCGGTGTTTGGTGTAGATCATTGCGGAGCCACTTGGGACTAACCAAAATTTGTCTTATATAGAAAAGGCAAGATGTTGAAGTCTGCATCGTAGATTTTAACCTGTGCATGATGGGAACCAGCTCAGGTGGGTTTGATGGAGTTTCATCTCATTGCTTCAAGCCATATCTAAAACGAGTAAGCCTCGTTCATCATAAACACTACTACCTGTTCCTCCTCCATTCCTGATCGCCCGGTCCAACGCCATGATCGTCGCCACCGCGCCGTCAATACGCTCGGTCGATTTCTCTTTGTCTGGCTTGATGTTACCGGCCGGGTCGGTGCGGACGAAAATGTTGTCCATCATCCAGCGCAGGACCGGGTGATCGCCATGGGCCAGTTTGCGTTCAAGCGTCAGCTTCATCAGTTCCTTGGTCGGTGGTGACATATCCTTGAAGCCCTGGCCAAACGGCACGACCGTGAAACCCAGGCCCTCGAGGTTTTGCACCATCTGGACCGCACCCCAGCGATCGAATGCAATCTCGCGGATGTTATAGCGTTCGCCTAGTTCTTCGATGAACCGTTCGATGAACCCATAGTGAACGACGTTTCCTTCTGTAGTCATGAGATATCCTTGCTTCTGCCAGGTATCGTACGGAACATGATCGCGTCGCACGCGCAGATCGATGTTATCCTCCGGCATCCAAAAAAACGGTAGGACACTATATTTGTCATCCTCATCGGCTGGCGGATACATGAGCACAAACGCTGTGATGTCAGTTGTGGATGATAGGTCCAAC
>JAWSUP010000420.1:0-3720 GCA_033549405.1 Bacillota bacterium
ACAGCCCGGCGCATCATCCTGGCCAGAATTGAGGAACGCTGTGCCGACGGAAGCCACCATGCCGACTTAGCGCCGTGCATCCGCCTATCGGTGCAGCCCGTCAGCACGGCGGAAAGCTACCGCATCGAGACAGGGGAAGACGGCTGTATTCGGATCACCGGCCATGACGAACGCGGCCTTCTGTATGGTGTCGGCAAGTTTCTGAGAACTTCCCGATATGACGGGGGTGTGTTCCAGGCCTCGGACTGGCGGGGGCAGTCCAGTCCCAAATGCCGGATCCGTGGCATGTACCTTGC
Source organism: Bacillota bacterium (assembly GCA_033549405.1). Taxonomy (GTDB): domain Bacteria; phylum Bacillota; class Clostridia; order Saccharofermentanales; family UBA5734; genus JAAYBY01. The sequence goes on from JAWSUP010000420.1 coordinate 297, forward strand.
CTCCCATTATTACAACTGGTACCACGTCGCGCCCGAAGTGGAACTCATTCGGTATACGGAAGATCTGGCTCTATGGGGCGTCAACGCGATTGCTGTTGTGTTTCCCTTCATTAACTTGAATGGCTGGGAGGATCCCCAAACCAGGACAGCCATCATGCAGGTGCAGAAGCTGCTGAGAGCCGCCCGCAACACGGGCCTCATGACCAGCCTGCTGGTGGTACCCAACTCTCAGTTTATGAACACACCGGCTGAACTACGGACTGTACCCAATCCTGACCCGACCTGCCGGAGAGGCAACAGCGGCGTCAATCTGTGTCCTAACCAGCCGGGAGCGGAGGAGTTGATCCTGACCAACTACGACCGGCTGTTCGGACACCTGCAGGAGAGCGGCGTCGACCTTTTGGGTGTGTGGCCCTATGATGAAGGCGGCTGCGCCTGTCCGGACTGTTTTCCCTGGGGAGCGAACGGTTACCTGATGATTTCACGTGAAGTGGCTATGATGGCCAAAAAGCATTTCCCAGCAATACAGGTATACCTCTCGACTTGGTGTTACGATACGCCGGAAGAAGGCGAATGGGCTGGCTTGAGCAGCTATCTGGAAAAAGGAGAGCGCTGGATCGACTTCATCATGGCCGATGCGCATGAGGATTTTCCGGCATACCCACTGGAACACGGTGCGCCTGGAGGACTTCCCCTGATCAATTTTCCGGAAATCAGCATGTGGGGTCTCGGCCCTTGGGGCGGCTTCGGAGCGAATCCACTGCCGGAACGATTTCAGCGACTGTGGAACCAGGCCAGCCACCTGCTGGATGGCGGATTCCCATATTCGGAAGGCATCTATGAAGACATCAACAAAGTGCTGGTGACACAACTCTACTGGGAACCGGAAAAGCCGTGGCGTGACATTCTCCGTGATTACATAGCCTACGAATATGCGCCCGTTGTCGTGACACCCGTTCTGGAAGTGATGGAGTTGATTGAACAAAACCACGTCGCAGCTGCCCGGAAACAAGCAATTAATCTTGAAGAGGCTCAAAGAGCTTATGATCTGGCGCTCGAGGCAGACTCCACTCTACCGGCCTGGGCAAAAACCACTTGGCGCTGGCGGATTCTGTTGATCCGTTCGTTTTTAGACTTAGAGCGTTACCGCCTTGCATCAGAAGCTGAAAAACCGCCAATAGAACCATGGAATTGGGGAAAAATGCTTGAAGGTAATGTCGCAGCTCAAGCTATGTTCAGAGAACTGATAGATATCTATCACGCCCGGCTAGAGGATGATATCCCCAAGCACAGAATTGTCCGCCCGCCCTGGCATCCGGCATAAACAAACGGATAGTAAGCAACACAACAAACACAACGTCCTCAGGAGCGTGCAAGATGGCATTTATAACAATCGATCTCGGAACAACCAACATCAAAGTAACGGCTTTTTCAGACGCGCTTAATGAAATCGGCCATGAATCCGAAAAAGTGACGTACCAATGTCGGGGTAATCAGGTTGAATTTGATCCGGATCTTTATTTTGAAATACTGGTCCAGAGCATTTACCGGATTGTACCTCTGGTCAATGAAAAGGTGCGGCAAGTCATTCTGACTGGGCAGGCAGAATCATTAGTTGTCCTCGATGACAAAGGAAAACCACTGCGCGCAGCGATTTCCTGGCTTGATACACGTTCATCACGAGAATGTGAAGAGATCAAGAAGGCTTTTCCTGAATCATTGGCTTATCAGATTACTGGACAACCAGCAAATACGCCGACTTGGCCGATTACAAAAATGCTCTGGTTGAAAAAGCATGAAGCGCAGTTGTTTGAACGTGCAGCCAAATATGTCTTGCTGAAAGATTACATTCAATATCGCCTGAGCGGCCAACTACTGGGCGAATATTCTATCTATAATTTCTCGTATTATTTTGATATCACGAAGAAGGTTTACTGGCATGAGCTACTGGACTGGAGTGGGATCAGGCGCCAACAGCTGCCCGACCTGGTTGAACCTTGCACCACGGTTGGATCTCTCCTGCCGTCTATTGCCGACACACTCGGCTTGGACCGAACCACCTGTGTCAACATCGGTACTCTCGACCATTTTGCCGGCATGATCGGTACTGGCAACATCGAAAGAGGCATCATCAGCGAATCGACCGGAACAGTTCTCAGTCTGGCGACGCTTACGGACAGGCCGATCCTGTCCAGTGAGCGTATGCCATGCCACTATGGCCCCTTTGCCGGTTCCTATGTGATGATGCCGGTCTGCGAAAGCGGTGGTATCAGCCTGGAATGGTTCTGGTCCAAAATAGTCGGAAAGCGAAACTTCCAACAAATCGATGCCCAATCAGCTCGACTGCAGCGCCCGTCGGAAATCCTGTTTTTACCCTATCTAACCGGAACCAACTCGCCTGATTACAACCAGGATGCCAGAGGGGTCTTCTATGGCCTTAAGCTGAACCACGACAGGATCGACTGCGCACTGGCAGTGATGGAGGGTGTCGCTTGGCTGCTCTATAGAAATTTGAAATGCCTGGACAACATTGGCATCCGGGCAGACCGGGTCATCACCACCGGCGGCGGCTCAAAATCGGCAATCTGGTGCCAGATCAAAGCTGACATGACGGGCTGCTCTTTCATGGTGCCGGCTCAGACAGAGGCAGCCTCTCTGGGCAGCGCCCTGATTGGTGCCGTAGCCAGCGGGGTCATCAAGAATTACCACCAGGGCCTGAAACAGACCCTGTTCATGAAAAAAACCTGGCAGCCTACAGCAACAGAGCAGTACCGCAGGCAGGTCCACCGTTATGAGACACTTTATGAGCAACTGCAGCCGGTCTTTAAACAGGATGCCCGTCTGCAACAGGTATAACTAGACAGATGATCATGGCATTATTTCTAATAAAAATAAATGTTAGCGAAAATAGACTAAAAAATAATGGATGAGGTAGACAGACTCGAAGAATGGCAAATAACGAACGTTTGTAGGTTAAATAACAAACTAGGAGTGATCATGATGTCAAAAATACAAAACAGACCAAACATTCTGCTGATTATGAGTGATCAGCATCGCGGTGACTGTCTTGGCATTGAAGGACATCAGGTGATTCAAACACCGAACCTTAATGCTATTGCTGCATCCGGAGTTCGCTTCAGCCATTGTTATTCGACCTGTCCGGTTTGTGTGCCCGCTCGCCGTTCGCTCTTGTCCGGACAATATCCCCAGACCCACGGGATCCGCGACTACAGGGTGGAACCCTGGCAGGAGCCGGCTACTTTGCCGGCTGTTTTGCGTAAAGCCGGATACCAGACCTTCCTGGTCGGCCGGAGCATGCATCAGTATCCACACAACAAGCGATTCGGCTTTGACCACATGATATCAAATGATGATTATGCGGACTGGCTGAAAGAAAAGGTCCCGCACATCCGGTGTCCGCAGC
>JAWSUP010000421.1:0-2146 GCA_033549405.1 Bacillota bacterium
GAAGTGTGCCCGGACAGTAAACGATTTGGGAGCCGGAGTTCATATACACGCGGCTCAAACAGCTCCATGCTCGGCATCGAGACGACACGGGCGGCGATTCCCAGATCTTCGAGCACATCTGCAGCCTTCATAACCAGTTCGACTTCAGAGCCGGATGCCAGCAGAATGATGTCAGGCGTTTCCGCACTCTTAAGGACATAGCCGCCTTTTTGCGCCTGCGGACCGGTTTCCGCATACGTTGGCAGGTTTTGCCGGGTCAGGATCATACAGGTCGGCCCCTGGTTCTGCAAGGCAAAGACATAACCGGCCGCTGTTTCTTTACCATCAGCCGGACGGAAGACTGTGATATCAGGCGTTGCCCGAAGTGCGGCCAGATGTTCGATCGGCTCGTGCGTCGGACCGTCCTCGCCGACGCCGATGCTGTCGTGGGTCAGCACATAGATGACCGGCAGTTTCATGATGGCGCTCAGCCGCAGGGCGCCTTTGAGATAATCACTGAAGACGAAGAAGGTGGCGCAGAAAGGACGCAGACCGCCATAGAGGGCCATGCCGTTGGTGATTGCGGCCATTGCGTGTTCGCGGACGCCAAAATGGATGTTGGCTCCGGCATAATTGTCAGCACTGAACCACGCCTTGCTGTCGATGACGGTTTTTGTCGATGGCGCCAGATCGGCACTGCCGCCGATCAGGTTGGGCAGGCGCGCTGCCAGACGGTTGAGACAGACGCCGCTGGTCGAACGGGTCGCCTGAGATCCGGAAAAGTCCCAGAATGATTCATCCGACCGGAGATCCGGCAGTTCTTCAGAGAGGCAGGCAGCCAGTTCTTTTGCCAGATCAGGATATTCTGCCTGGTAGCGCTGGTAGATATTCTGCCAGTCCGCTTGCGACTGGGCGATGGCTTTTGTTTTTTCTTTGAGGTAGTCCAGCAGTTCCTGCGGAACGTCGAAAGGCTCTTTGCCAGGCCAGTTCAGCATTTCTTTTGTTTTGGCGACATTGGCTTCCCCCAGGGGTTCGCCGTGGGTCTTGGCCTGTCCGGCCAATGGAGAACCATACCCGATGGCGGTTTTGACAATAATCATGGACGGTCGGTCACAGTCGGTCTTTGCGGCTGTGATGGCCGCAGCGATCGCCTGCCGGTCGTTGCCATCTGCGACGTGGAGCACTTGCCAGCCATATGCTTCGTGCCGTTTGCCCACATCTTCGGTAAAAGCGACATCCGTGTCACCTTCGATGGAGATGTCATTGTCATCGTAAAATACGATCAGCCGGCCCAGCTTGAGGGTTGCAGCCAGGGAAGCCGCCTCAGATGTGATGCCTTCCATCATGCAACCGTCGCCGGAGAGCACATAAACAAAATGATCAAACAGATCATAACCGGGTTTGTTGAAGCGGGCAGCCAGATGGGCCTGAGCCATGGTCATGCCAACAGCCATTGAAAAGCCCTGGCCAAGCGGCCCCGTCGTGGCCTCGACGCCGGCGGTGTGTCCGAATTCAGGATGTCCTGGTGTCCGGCTGTCCCATTGGCGAAAAGATTTCAAATCATCGATGGTCAGACCATATCCAAACAGGTACAGCAACGAATAAAGCAGCATCGAAGCATGACCGGCACTGAGGACAAACCGGTCCCTGTTGATCCAGGCAGGATCTGCCGGATTGAACTTCATGTGATTGGACCACAGCTCCCAGGCAAGGGCAGCAGAGCCCATGGCAAGTCCTGGGTGTCCGGATTTGGCCTTCTGCACACTTTCTGCAGCTAAAACGCGGATCGCATCGATGGCCAGCTGATCAAGATTTGTTTTTTCGGTCATATGATTCACCTCTCGATTGAATTGATATCGGTTTCAGACCCTCGCGGGGTTTTGTTCGCAAGGACATTATACACATTATTCCTCTTTTTGGCGATGCAGCTGCAATGCATGAATGGTTCTGGTCGACTGAGCAAAAACGCGGTATCATAGTTGTGTGGCAATAATATACATGAAAGAGGTTTTGAAGAAGATGGAGCAAAAGCGATGGTCAGGGAATACGCCCATGGTCGAAGCGGTCAGAATCGCCTTATTGGAACAAGCCGGAAACGCATCCGTTCAATTTCAGCATGCCTGCTCAGCAGATGCGGCTGAAGCTGCGGAAGGCATCCATGACGCCC
>JAWSUP010000421.1:2156-3702 GCA_033549405.1 Bacillota bacterium
CGCTGCTGACACAGACAAAACCCTGGATTGACAAGAAATGGATTGCGGCCCGCCGCAAGACTGATCAATATTTTATGCGTCTGACAGGCAACGTGCGCGATGCCGATGTCCTTGTGCTCAAAGCAGAGCGGTTCTTTGCCGGGCAAGAGTCGGTTGATGCCGACGCACTGCTTACGCAACTGCGCAAGAAAAGGGACCGGAAACATGCCGGTCTTTGCCGCAAACTAAACAGCAAAGACAGTCTGCAAAAACTGGGGCGCGAAATGGCCGCCCTGTCCGTCGCCGATGCTGCGGTCAGAATGCTGCCGATTCCTGTCAGTGACAGCGGATCCGTGCGTCTCTACCGTCTGGTCGATTGTCTGCCGGTTATACTCTGGCGGGCTGCGTCAGCATTGACTGTCTTTCACAGCATCGTTGCCGGACAGACACAGACGACGAATGGTCAGGCAGATGTATCTGAACCGGTCTTGCACCGGCTGCGTCTGGCAGCCAAGGACTTTCGCTACGTGGTCAGCTTTGCCGGCTCGCTGCTGGGAGAAACAGCTGACACGATGCTTCAGGAATTCAAGTCATTCCAGGATGTGCTGGGCGACTGGCACGATACGATTGTTGCCCGACGCCAACTGGATAAAATCAAAGTGAGTCCGGAAAATGAAGAGGCTGTCCGCCTCTGGCTTGCCGAACTGCAATCAGAAGGGGACAGCCTGCGACATGAGTTTTTCAGCAAATGGTCAAGCATGACACCACAATGGTTTCACAGGTGCCTGTCAACAGGCCTCACACACTTTTATGAGCAAACAGGAGATCCTGACTGCCGGTGCTGCAGCTGCGGCAAGCAATCCTGATCAGGCGCCGGCGGGAAGTCCGGGTACGACTGGAGCGGCGAAGGTGCGCGCCCCCAGCTGGTCATCGATCATCAAGAGGGCATTGGTGTTGTCTCCGGCCAGTTCAAGACGGGCGATGATGTCATTGGCATTGGCTTCTTCCTCTACCTGCTCGGAAACATACCATTGCAGGAAAATATAGGCCGCATGGTCATTGACCTTGAGGGCGACAGTGGCCAGGCTGTTGATGGAATCGGTCACAAACTGCTCGTGCTTGAGCACATGACGGAACACAGCCAGTGCGGAATCCCAGTTGCCGCTTGGATCATCGATCTGCTTGAATGCAACACTTTCACTGCGGTACTGCATATAGTGGAACAGGTTCTGGGCGTGGGCAAGTTCTTCGAGATATTGAACATACGTCCAGTTGGCTGCCCCACGCAGCCCCTTCTGGTTGAACCAGTTTGACATGGCCAGGTATAGAAAGGCTGAATAGTATTCCTTGTTGATCTGGGCGCTCATGGCATCGGTCAATTCCTTTTTCATGGGTCTACCTTCTTTCTGCTTGAGTTTATAAATCTATTATGACAAAATTACGGCATCTATCAGTATCACGTGTTACTGGAGAGGCATTTATCAGCCTGGATCAAATACCAAATGAGGCTAATGTGTTACAGGTCAGAGGTATAAATGGCACAGATTCCTCAAAGCATGACGACTCT
>JAWSUP010000422.1:0-3697 GCA_033549405.1 Bacillota bacterium
AGAGTCGTCATGCTTTGAGGAATCTGTGCCATTTATACCTCTGACCTGTAACGTTGACCTTGATGCCCGGACCCATGGTTGATGCGATGGTTACGCTGCGCAGGTACTGGCCCTTGGAAGCAGCCGGCTTTGCTTTGATGACAGCATCCATCAGAGCTTTAAAATTGTCTGCCAGTTTCTCTTGTCCGAAAGAAGCTTTACCGATCGGGCAGTGGATGAGGTTGGTCTTGTCGAGACGGTATTCGATCTTGCCGGCTTTGATCTCGGCAATAGCCCTGGTCAGATCCATGGTCACGGTTCCTGACTTGGGGTTGGGCATCAGGCCTTTGGGACCCAGAACCCGGCCCAGCCGGCCGACAACACCCATCATGTCGGGTGTCGCCACGATAATATCATAGTCAAACCAGTTCTCACTGCGGATCTTCTCAACCATGTCCTCGGCACCGACGAAATCGGCGCCGGCTTCTCTGGCTTCATCGGCCTTCGGACCCTTGGCGAACACGAGGACACGCTTGGTGCGGCCTGTGCCATGGGGCAGAACGACAGCGCCGCGCACCTGCTGGTCAGCGTGGCGCGAGTCGACACCGAGGCGAATATGCAACTCGATGGTTTCGTCAAATTTTGCCTTGGCGGTATTAAAAACCAAATCAATCGCTTCGGCCGGCTCATATTGAGTTGACCGGTCGATCATTTTGATCAGCTCTTTATATCTTTTGCCTTTTTTCATGTTGCTTCACTCCTTCCGGCGCTTTAGTCGTCAACGACGACGATGCCCATGCTTCTTGCTGTTCCGGCAACCATCCGGGCGCATGATTCTACGTCCGACGCATTGGTATCGACCATTTTCAACTGGGCGATCTTCAATACTTCAGAGCGTGAAACCTTGGCTACTTTCTCCCGGTTCGGTTTTCCTGAACCACTTTCGATGTTGCAAGCCTTTTTCAACAGCACGGGTACCGGAGGAGTCTTGGTAATGAAAGTGAACGACCGATCAGCAAAGATCGTGATGATGACCGGAATGATCAGGCCGACATCCTTGGCGGTTCTTTCATTGAATTCCTTGACAAACATGGAGATATTGACACCATGCTGACCAAGGGCTGGTCCTACCGGCGGCGCTGGTGTGGCTTTGCCTGCGGGTATCTGCAATTTGACATACCCTGTGACTTTTTTTGCCATTGTTGGCCACCTCCCAAAATCGTTTCTCTAATTCTGCAACAACCGTTTCCGTTGGAAACGGTCGACTGGCAGTCAATTTATTGTCCGGTCTGATTCAGATGCGCATGATCTGTGTCAATTCAAGCTCCACTGGCGTTTCACGGCCAAACATGGAAACCAGCACGCGGACCTTCTTCTTGTCCAGGTTGATATCTTCGACAGTCCCGATGAAGCTTTCCAAAGGCCCGTTGATGACCTTGACCGAATCACCGATGTCATAATCGACGACCGGCTCCCAGCCTGATTCAAGACCCATCAGCATCAGTTCTTCGTCTGTCAGTGGCGTCGGTTTCGAGCTCGAAGGGCCGACAAAGCCGGTCACGCCGCGCGTGTTGCGTACAATATACCAGATCTCATCTGTCAGCTGCATTTTTACCAGAACATAACCGGGGTATATCTTGCGCTGAATTGTTTTTTTCTTTCCGTCCTTGATCTCAACCTGTTCTTCCATGGGAACAGATACATCCTGGATGAAATCCTGTATGCCACGATTCTCGACGATTCGCTCCAGGGTCGCCTTGACTTTGTTTTCATACCCGGAATAAGTATGGACAACATACCACTTGGCATCCGAGGAGGTTTCTTCGACCATATCTGCCTGTCTCCTTTACCCGTCTTATCCGGGTGATTGACGACCGCTTCCGATCATCTGCCTGGCGCAATGACTGTTGTCATCCGGCTGTTGTCGTACCTTGTGTCGTCGTCGCGCCGGATTCGGTCGCCTGTGTCTCTGTCGTCGTCGCTGCTGTTGTTGCCGCCGTTGTCGTCGCTGTCGTCGTTACGTTAGGTGAATAGAATCCGAGCGCGTTGAGCGTTCCGCCCAGGACAGAATCGACGATGAACAAGATGACACCGATCATCACACAAATGGCCAGAACAGTCGCGGTACTCTGGATCAACCGCTTGCGGTCGGGCCAGACAACGCGTTTGAGTTCTGCTTTGAGATTGATAAAGAAACTCTTCAGTTTCTTGCCGGTTTTGACAAAAAAGCCTGCCGTCTTCTGTAAGAAGTTGCGCTTGGGAACGGTTGACCGGGTCATCCGATTATCTTTTTTATCTTTCTCTGTCACCTTCAACACATCCTTCTTGGGTTGGGCTCCAAATGAGCCGCGCAATCAACTGCAAACAGCCAGATCACTTCGTTTCGCGATGATCGGTATGCTTGCGGCAGAATCTGCAGTACTTTTTCATTTCCAACCGGTCCGGGCTGTTCTTTTTGTTCTTCATCGTGTCATAATTGCGCTGTTTGCACTCTGTGCAAGACAGTGTCACTTTGTCACGTACGCCTGCTTTTGCCATCTCTTGGTCACCTCCGCCTGGTCAATGCTGTGATCAGGGACTGTTAAGAAATTAGTTGGTCATCTTCCCGAAGGATTGATGCGTTTGGTCAATCATTCGTGAAAAATTGAGTAAGTTATTTATTAACAGCCACTCTTCCCATAAAAAAAAGACCCTTTTATGGACAAGCAAACGAATTCTATCACAGGCAGACCCTTTTGTCAAACAGGATTTTCAATCTGCAGTGCGGGCTGAAGCCCTGGATTGCAGACTGGCTGCTATGTGGCATTGCCTTTCAGCGGCGTTTGCGCAGTTCCTGCTCGATCTCTTCCAGCGTCACTTTCTGTTCGACCAGCAGGACGCACAAGTGATACAAGAGATCTGCCGCCTCATAGGTCACTTCGACAGGCTGTCCATTCTTGGCTGCGATGATGACTTCCGCCGCTTCTTCACCGATTTTCTTGCAGATTTTGTCTATTCCTTTGTCAAGCAGGTAGTTGGTATAGGACCCTTCTTTGGGGTTTTGCTGCCGGTCGACGATGACGGCGTACACTTCATCGAGTATGTTTCCTATCTGACTCATAGATATCCTCCTCGTAATGGGTTGTCCTGATGACTGCGAGGCCCGGTTCAATGACCCGCCAGCTCCTCTATCTGCCGGAAAAAACACGACCGCGCTCCAGTGTGGCAAGCCGGACCGAACTGGCGCACATCAGCCAGCAGGCAATCGCCGTCACAATCGACCTGCAGTCGGCGAACTTGCTGGAAGTTGCCGGACTGCTCACCTTTAAGCCACAGCCGATTTCGGCTCCGGCTGTGATAGTGCATCAGGCCGCTTCTGAGTGTTTCCCTCAAGGCTTCCTCATCGGCATATGCCTGCATCAGGACTTCTCCATCTGCAGCGTCACGGGTGATGATGGTGACAAGCCCCTGTCCGTCTTTTTTGAGGCGCTGCCAGATCCGGGCGACAGCATCCGGTTGGGCAAGGACCGTCCCGGCCATGAATGGTGGCTCGAATGATGCCAGATTGTCCGGCTGTGTCGGTGAGGATCGCATGGGGATGCCGCGCAAGGCCAGATACCGCTTCAACTGCGGTATCGTAATATCACCGAAGTGAAACAGGCTGGCAGCGAGCACGGCCTCTGCTCCGCCTGCGTCGATCGCATCGTAAAAATCTGCGAGTCGGCCGGCGCCGCCGGAG
>JAWSUP010000423.1:0-3694 GCA_033549405.1 Bacillota bacterium
CGTCATGCTTTGAGGAATCTGTGCCATTTATACCTCTGACCTGTAACGGAAATTTTCTTCCAGAGGTTTTTAGCAACCCTTAGGGTAAAAGGCTGAATGTATAGCCGCGGCCTCTGGCCTCGTCGATCAGGTCTGGCAAGATGGCAGCATTGGTCTCGGATACGGCGTGCAACAGCAGGATCGATCCTGGGTGCAGGTTCGCCAGTATCTTCTGCAGCGCAGCCTGCGGGTCAGGCTGGTCATCGGTCAGCCAGTCGCGATAGGCAAAGCTCCAGAAAGCGGTCCGGTATCCGGCAGCGTCCAACAGGGCCAGCAGGCGCGGGCTGTAGCTGCCTTCCGGCGGCCGCATCAACAGCGGCATCTCCCGGCCAGTCAGTTTTTCGTATTCCGCTGAAACTGCTGTCAGTTCGTCCAGAACCGCCTGCGGCCCCTTGCCGGCCAGCAGATCAACAAGGTTGGGGTGGCTTCTGGTGTGGTTGGCGACCTGGTGTCCTTCTGCAACCATCCGCATCACGAGATCAGGGTTGCGCGCCAGGTAGCTGCCGGTGATAAAAAATGTGATGGGCACCTGCCTGTCCCGGGCCACATCCAGAATCGCCGCGGTCAGGTTCATGTATTCATAGCCGTTATCCATCGTGAGATACAAAACTTTATCGTTCGTTTCTTCTATCTGCCAGAACACATCGTAAGGCGCTATCAGGTCGAGGACCGATCTGGGCAGCGTGGCCGGCTGATCGGCGCCCAGTGTTGCTGCCGGCACGTAATACCAGCCGGTCTTGCTGTTATCCAGTTTATCGAGGTCATCCCAGGTTTGCTGCGTAACGGTCGGCGTCGGTGTCGCAGCGGTCTGGGTGGTCTGCGTTGTCTGGTCTGGCGGACGTGTGGTTTCGCCTGTCGGCTCCGGCGTCGTGCCAGTCGACACGCCTGTTGTCACCGCCGGTGTTGGCGAAGGCAAAGGATTTGTCGCCGTTGTCGTGGTCTGGCGTGTTGTTGTCTCGACACCGGAAGGCGTCACGACTTCTGTTCCCGGCCAGGTGTCGATCATCCGGCAGCCACCCGCCAGGCAGGTGAGGAGCAGCAAAAGAAAAATGCCGGTTAGGGGGGCAACGACCCTGTCCATCCGGTCAAACAGCCTTCTGGGATGCAGGCTTTTCCGGGTTTTCATGCAGATCACACTTCCTTGCTGAGAGCAAGCAGTTTTTGCACTTCTTCCTTTTGAAAATGGTAATGACGGCCACAGAAATGGCACTCAAGGTTGATCCCTTGTTCATCCTGGGCAAGTGCGCTTAATTCCTCCCTGCCCATGGCAATCAGGTTGCGGGACATGCGTTCCCGACTGCAGGGGCAGGCATAGGCACAGGGTATACGTGTGTGGATGCGGACGTTATCAGCACCGAGCAGCCGTTCAAGAATTTCTTCAGGTGATGTGCTCGTTTCCAGAAGCGTCGTCACGTCCGGAAAGTCGGCTATCTGGCCTTCCAGCCATTCGGCAAGGCCTTCGTCAGATTCAGGCATCAGCTGGATGATCAGGCCTCCTGCATGGGTGATGCCCTGCCGGTCCATTTTGACACCCAGACTGACAACAGATGGTATCTGTTCAGAGACTGCCAGGTAGGTCGCCATATCCTCGGCTATTTCACCCGATACCAGGGCGACCCTGCCGATATAGGGTTCTTTCAGGCGCATGTCGCGGATAATGGTCAATGTCCCGCGGCCGACAGCTGATCCGATATCAAGTTTGCCTTCAGCCCGATAATGGGTCTCGACCACAGGCTGGAGGACAGTGCCGCGCACGGTTGCATCCTGCTCTCCGATGACGGTCATCCCCTGGATCGGCCCGTCGCTGTGGACGATGGCCGTCAGGCTGTCACCCGGTTGGTCGAGGTCCTGTGCCAGCATCAGGATACCGCTCATGAGGCGGCCAAATGCCGCTGCCGCTGCCGGCGAGAGGCCATGAATCCTTACAGCCTCGCGGCAGACACCAGTCGTCCGGCAGGCAAACGCCCGCAACTGGTCGTTATGTGCCGTTGCGCGCACAATGATGTCGGGTTGCATATCCATGTTCGGCTGCTCCATGCGAAGACTCCTCTTAGGGGCTGTTTAAACACCTCAGTGGCTGCAAAAACGCCTTAGCACATAAAAACTTCGTTCATCTGCCGCGCGCGGGCGAGCCAGCGTTTTGTCGCCATGATGCGCCGCCAGGTCCAGCTTCGTTTCCTGAATGAACTCGGCAATATCCGATTTGTCGAAGTAACGTTCGCGGATACATTCATCGTTTCGCCGGTATCGTCCGTTCGGTTCTGCCACAAATAATGTGATCTCGGCTGTGCTGAGCTTCTTTGCCCGGGAGAAGTGATTCTGCCAGAACAAAGTATAACCTGATTGATCATAAAAAAACAGATTCTGACCAAGCGTTGTTGACAGGTGGCGCCAACTGGCCAGATCAAAGATGATGATACCACCCGGATTGAGGTAATGGCTGCAAAGCCTCAGGAGACGGCGAGCCTGGTCTTTGCGTACCAGATGGTTCAGCGTGTCCATAAGGCATACAATAATGTCGACTGTTCCATATAGCTCAAAGCGGCTGATGTCCTGCTGCAGGAACAGGCAGGCAGGCGCGCCAATGGAACCGGAATGTGCCTTCTGTTTGTCACGGGCTACGCTCAGCATGGCAGGTGACGCATCGATGCCGATCGGATCGTAGCCCCTGCCGGCCATTTCAAGGCAGAATCCACCAGTGCCGCAACCCAGGTCCAACAGAATGGGGCGACCGCCCTGGCCGTCTCCCTGTCCGGATCTTTGGCTGTACTGATGCTCCAACAGGCAGATATAGTCGGCCCAGGCGGAAAAGTCGGTTTTCTGGATCTCGTCATAAACGGCTGCCAATGATGCGTACATCTTTATCACCACGCATCGGACCGGTTCATTCGAGCTTTTCCAGCGCCGTGATGGCGGCAAACAGCTGGGTATCCTGATCGATCGTCAAGCGGTTCAGCGATATGCCGCGCGCATCTTCGGGCAGTTCCACAACCTGGTCGGGTGTCAGTCCAACCCCTTCAATACTCTCACCACCGGGCAGGTAATAAAGGAAATTAGTCAGGTTGACGGCCGATCCGTCTTCCAGCGTGATCGTAATCGTGCCGGAACCTTTTCCGAATGTCTGCTCGCCGATGATGACCGCTTTGCCATAATCACGCAGACAGCCGGAGAACAGCTCTGAAGCACTGGCTGTGATGCCATTGACCAGAATGGCGTATCGCATGGTGTCCGGCACACCTGTCATTTTGTCCGACCGCCAGGATGCTTCGAACGGCTTGCCGTTGTCTCTGCCTTTCAGTGTGGCGATCGTGGCCGTCGGCAGCAGGTAGTCCAGCATGTCAATCACTTCGGAGGCCATGCCGCCGGTATTGTTGCGCAGATCAATGACCAGGTGGCGGACGCCGGCAGATTCAAGATCTTCGACAGCAGCGATAAAGTTTTTTGAGACATTCTGGGAAAAATCCCTGACCTGGATATAACCGATCGTGTCTGTCAGCTGCCGGTGGGCCACACTTGCTGATGTAATCCGTCTGCGGGTCGCTGTCACAGTTACATTGTCATTGACCGATGGACGGAATAGCGTCAGTTCGACGGTTGTCCCTTCTTCGCCGCGGACCAGAACGGCAACAGAAGTTATGTCGTTAAACCCGGTTAC
>JAWSUP010000424.1:0-3688 GCA_033549405.1 Bacillota bacterium
ATCAGCTCGTCGAGTTCAAACGGTTTATAAAGGTAATCGACTGCATTGATGCGGATGGCGGTCTTGAGGTATTCTTTGTCCGAATATCCACTGAGAAACAGGATCTGCAGATCGGGCTTTTCTGAACGAAGGATGCCGGCGAGTGTGATGCCGTCCATCTTGGGCATGCGGATGTCACAGATGAGAATATCCGGATCAAGTGCGCGCACCATTTCCAGCGCTTCGGCGCCATTGGCGGCCTCACCGATGATTTCAATGTCAAGCATCGGCCAGTTGATGGCCGTGCGTATGCCCTGTCTGGTCGCAGGCTCATCATCTGCAACGATCATCTTGAACATGGTGCGATCCTCCGTGACACAACTACTCCACAGGCTAAGGCACTTTCTCCCGCTGCACCGGATGGGAAAGTTGTATCCGTGACTATTCTATCTGAAACAGCAGGAAAATGCATTCTTTTCTCGATAGCCGCTGCTGATAGCATAAGATAATATCAGAAAAAGAAGTCCCGCTGTCTGGGTTTGGCTGCGCGGGCATGACATAATGAGAATAATCCTGTCTATTCAGGCTTCTTGTCAATATGAGACAGGACACGCTTTATTTTGATTTTCTAACGCCAGGGAGGATACAAAGATGACACAGTATGTGACTGAACTGAAGCCCATGGAAGACTTTGACGTTGTTGTCGTCGGTGGGGGCCCTTCCGGCTGCACGGCGGCCATTGCCGCCGCTCGTGAGGGCAGGCGGACCTTGCTGATCGAAGCGACCGGCGCCTTGGGCGGCATGGGGACTATGGGTCTGATTCCGGCCTGGTGCCCGTTTTCCGACAAAGCCAAAATCATCTACCGTGGCCTGGCAGAGAAAATCTTCAAATTGAGCCGGGCCAGTGTCCCCAGTGAGCCGGCAGATAAACTTGACTGGGTCGCCATCAATCCGGAGGCGCTGAAACGCATTTACGATGAACTGGTTGATGAATCAGGCGCAACGGTGCTTTTCAACACGATGCTCTGCGGTGCAGTCGCACAAGACGGCCGGATCGAGCACCTGGTACTGGCCAACAAAAAGGGTCTGGTAGCCTGCCGCGCCGCTGTCTACATCGACTGCACCGGCGATGCCGATCTGGCTGTCATGGCCGGCGCCGGCTATGAGCAGGGCAATGACAAGGGCACTGTCCAGCCGTCGACGCATTGTTTCACGCTGGCCAATGTTGACACATACGCGTACAAATTCGTCGTCAACCGCCGCATGCAGAATTACGACCTGAAAGACGACAGTGTCAGCAGGCTCCTGATGAACGATCCGGAGCTCGACCTGATTGTCGATACACACTTCTGCAACTCGCTGATCGCGCCAGGTACGGTCGGTTTCAATGCCGGTCACCTGTTTGATGTCGATTCAACGGATCCGATGCAGGTATCCCGGGCAATGCTGCAGGGTCGCCGGCTGGCACACCAGATGCTGCAGGGGCTTAAGAAATATGCACCGGAGGCTTTTGCCAATGCCTATGTTGCCCAGACCGGGCCGCTGCTTGGCGTACGTGAGAGCCGCCGGGTCAACTGCGACTATAAATTGACTGTAGCGGACTACCTGGCCAGACGGTCTTTCCCGGATGAGATCGGTCGCAATGCTTACTATATCGATGTACACCATTCATTGGCCGAACTAAAAGGCATCCAGGCCGGGACCTTCGATTCGAATCAGCGTTTCGAGCATTATGGACCCGGAGAAAGCCACGGAATTCCCTACCGCTGCCTGACACCGCGCGGGCTGAAAAACCTTTTGGTCGCCGGCCGCACCATCGACAGCGACCCGATCATCTTTGGCTCAGTCCGCGTCATGCCACCCTGCCTCGTGACAGGCGAAGCCGCCGGAGTGGCAGCCGCACTGGCCTGTGAAACGCCTCTGCCGGATGTCCATGAACTGGATGTCGCGCAGTTGCAGGACAAACTGACAGGCTACGGGTGTTACCTGCACGCGGAATAGAACCCTGGCAGATTGACAGTGAATGATAAGGCACGTTGTTTTTAACAGTTCCTTGACAGTCCAAAAACGGAAACACTGTACCGGAATGATTGTTCGAGACAAGCCCAGATAGGGCAGGAGGTAAACCATGCGACAGATCAACTGGAAAGGACAGGATATCCCTGTTCTTGGCTACTATGACGTGATCGTGATCGGCGGCGGAACGGCCGGCGCACTGGCTGGAATTGCCGCGGCCAGAGAAGGCAGGCAGACGCTCATCATTGAGCAGTTCGGCAGTCTCGGCGGTTCTGCGACAATGGGGCAGGTCACACCGTTGATGACATCAGGCATCCCGCACCTGCGCAGTCACTGTCCGCTTGGCCTGGAGATCAGCACGCGCATGCAGGCGATCGGCGGCAGCGACGACAATGACCACCTGTTTGATCCGACGATGCTGGCCTTCGTGCTCGAAGACATGGCGACCGAAAGCGATTGTGCCCTGCTGTACCACACCCTGCTGGCCGGTGTCGTCATGACCGGGGAGCATCTGGACGCCGTTGTCGTCTGCAACAAGGACGGTCTGACGGCATTTACCGCGACATCGTTCATCGACTGCACTGGCGATGCGGACCTGGCGGCCATGGCTGGCGTTGATTGTGAAATCGGCGACCACAATGGGGTCAACCAGCCCGTGTCTTTGCGGTTTGAGATGGGCGGCATTGATTTTGATGCTTTTCACCAGGCCATGCGTCAGATGGGCAATAAAGGATTCAAATATTTTGCCATGAACTCGCCGGGTATGGCTGATCTTATCAGGCAGGCCTACGATGACGGGCTGCTGACACAGCAGGATGCCGTCTATTTTCAGGCTTTCGGCATACCGGGCAAGCCGGATGCCATGGCTTTCAACTGCCCGGAGCTGACAACCAAAAGCGATGTAGCCGATGCGTTCTTCCTGACCCGCAAGCAGATCGAAGGCAAAAAGGCCATTATCCGACTGCGCCGCTTCCTGCGCGAACGGATTCCGGGCTTTGAACAGGCCTATGTCACACAGGCAGCGCCGATGGTCGGCATCCGCGAGTCCCGGCGCATCGACGCGGTCTACAACATGCAGATCATGGATGTGCTAGGCTACCGCAAGTTTGCTGACGCCATCATCTCGTGCAACTATATGATCGATGTGCACGGCGTGGATGATGTGACCCTCGGCCTGCAATACGATCAGTCCGTTCCTTCGGAGCAGCGCTTCTGGCAGGTGCCGTTTCGCTGCCTGGTCGCGAAGAAAACCGATAACCTGCTGGTTGCGGGCCGCTGTGCCGGCCTTGACTTCCGGGCACAGTCAGCTGCGCGTATCCAGCTGGTCTGCCGGGCTATGGGCGAAGCGGCCGGCCTGGCTTGCGCCCTGGCACAGCAGCAGCAGATCGGCCTGCACGACCTCGACCCGGTTCTGGTGCATGAGAAGCTGGTCGAGCGCGGCATGAAGATGTAAAAAGAGACGGTATATCGCTTTATTTCAGAGAATACCTGGTAAATTTACCCTTACCGATTTTATTTATCAGACCGCGCTTGATCATGTCATTCAAAATCGCGGTCGTTCTTGTGGTACCATAACCTGTTACTGCCTCAAAGTCCTTTCTCGATGCTGTTCCGACTTTGCTAAGGTGCAGTAATATGATGTCGTATGCTGTCGGCGTCGAAGCTGCACCTTCCGAACTGATCACCATATCAT
>JAWSUP010000425.1:0-3687 GCA_033549405.1 Bacillota bacterium
GGACGGCTATGGCAGAATTGATCCGATCAGGAGCAGTCAGGGTCAACTGGCAGGAAGAACTCCGCCCGGACCGCGACGTGCCGATCGGAGCAGTCATCTCATTGCGGGGACATGGCCGCATCCGCCTGGCTGAGGAGCAGGGATTGTCGCGCAAGGACCGGCACATTCTCATGATCGAGCGATTTCTGTAAAGAACTGATTTGATGTAAAAATGCATTTAAATACAATAATCCCTTGAGATCAGTGTCATCTTAAAAGGCTGATTTCCATGCCAGGCATATTCATGACAGCCCCTTTGCTGTTATCTGATTGCTGGCGTTTATTGTCTATCTCTTTCCTGCTCATTCGTCAACAAACGGATTTCGCGCAGCAGGCTGACACAGAGCGGCATGGCGATCAACAGCGACAGCACATCAGCGGCAGCCTGGGCAGCAGCCAGCCCGTTAACGCCAAACAGGTTCGGCAGCAACAGTATCATCGGGATGAAGCAGATGCCCTGACGGCTGAGGCTCAAGATGGCGGCGCCCCTTGCCTTGCCCAGGCTGGCGTAACTCATGTTGACGACGATCACCCAGGCGTGGATCGGCAGCGTCAAACACTGCAGGCGAATGCACAGCAGGCCGATCGCCAGCATCTCCTCGTCAGCCGTCGTGAAGAGCTGCATCACTTGGCGGGTGAATACAGCCAGGAGGATGCCAAGCGCTGCCGCTGCGATCACGCCGGCTATCGATGAAAAAACAAAGGCGCCGCGGACACGGTCGAAGCGTTTGGCACCCCAGTTGAAACCGGCCACCGGCTGGTAGCCCTGGCCGAAACCGAGCACCACAGAATTCAGCATCATCATGACGCGGTTGGATACCGATATGGCTGCCAGCGCTGATTCAGAAAACTGGCCGGCCAGGTTGTTCATGATGATGGTCGACGTGGCAACGAGGCCGATGCGGATCAGTGTGGGCGATCCCATCTTGGTAACCTCAACGACGATGTCCCTGGCATATTTGATGTTGCGCGGACTGAGCCGCAGCAGGCTGTTGTGGCGCAGATAAGGCATGATCAGAATGGCAAAGCTGACGAATTTTGAGATCGCGGTCGCAGCTGCGGCACCCTTGATGCCCCAGCCGAAAACGAAGATGAACAGCGGATCCAGGGCGATGTTCAGGACAGCGCCGGAGACAATGCCGATCATGGAGTAGGCAGCGCTGCCTTCAGAGCGCAGGCACTGGTTCATGACGAAATTAGCTGCCATGAAAGGGGCGGCAAAAAGAATATAGCTGGCATAGTCCTTGGAATAAGCGACGACATCACCGGTTGCGCCAAGCAGTTTGACCAGCGGATCCATAAAAATGAATCCCAGGAGCATGACTGTAGATCCGGTCATGATGGCGGTGAAAAATGCCGTCGATAGAACCTGCGAAGCCTTGTTGTCCTGCCTGGCACCCAGCAGGCGGGCGATATAGCTGTTGGCGCCGACTGCCAGGAATGAACCCGCAGTCATAATGATGTTGTCCAGAGAGAAATTGACACCGACAGCAGCGGTTGCGGCAGTGCCCAACGAACTGACGAAGTAGGTGTCAGCCAGGCTGTACATGGAAGTGATCATCATGCTGATGATGGTCGGTATAGCCATGCGCGGGATGATTCTATAGATGGGCGCATGCAAAAGCAGATCACGTCGCTCCTCTTTGGCGATAAACAGGCCGGATGCCACGATCTTTGCTCCTCTCGCAAACCTAATTTGACTTGACTGTCGCGTCTTCTGAATTATAGGTGTGTTAACCGGTTCAGTCAATCAGGCCGGATGAGGCCTCAACGAAGAAAACACCTGGGGCGGAACGGTCGTTTCTACGCGCCGCAACTGACTGGAACATAATCCGTCTGCTTCCGGTGCACGGTCATTCGTGACCGATGCTCTGTTCGAAACGCTGTTTGTTTTTGTGCGTATAGAAGCGCCAAGTGGCTGCAGCCAGGCCGATGATGGCAGCGCCCAGCCAGAGCAGCATGACGCGGCTCCAGGGATAGCGGTCGGCAATCCAGCCGGAAACGAGTCCGGCGATGGCCGCCCCCAGGTAGATCGAAAAATCTATCAGCCCGGCGGTCAGGGAGACACGTTTGAACCGGGCATACTGGAAGGGGATGATCGATGTCAGAACCGGGGTCAGACCATAGGTCAGGGATAGCAAGAGGATCATGACCAGTAGGATCAGCCAGAACCAGCCGATGATCATCAAGTTCAGCAACAGGGCAGTTCCCGTGGCAAGGGCGAAGATCAGGAGCAACGTCTGGATGCTGTCGCTCTTGAGGAATCGGTTGACGCGCCGGACAAAGATGACGCCGCAGAGATTGATGGCCGGGACGATGACCAGGATCAGCCAGGGGGATCCTGCTGCAAATCGTCCCGACGACTCGATGATGGTGGGGAACCAGATGCTGATGCCCTCGCGGATAATCCCCTGGGTCAGTGCGATCAGGAGCAGGCCGGGCAGGCGGATCATACGCAGGAATTGCAAAAGTGGTAAGCGCTCTGCTTCTGCAGATGTTCCGGATGAATCCACCTTTATGGTTGAATCGATCTTGCCGGATGAATATATTTCAGGTGATTCTGCGTTATCTGGCGAGGCAGCTCTGTCAGGCTGAACAGCCGGTTTAATGTCAATTGCTGCGTTCGTATCGTCTGGCTTATCACGAAACAAAACTGCCATGAAGCTGGTAAAAAGCAGGACAAGCGCGACAGGCAGGAAAAAGGCATAGGTCCAACCCAAGTGTGTTGTCAGGATAGACGAGGCGCCCCAGGAAATTGCATATCCAATTATGACGCTGAGTGCCATGATGAATGAAACCCGCTCTAGCTGGTAACCATGAAACCAGACGGATAATGTTTTCATAAGGGGTGCCCAGAGCATAGACTGGAACAAGCCGTTCAGCCCCCAGCAAATGGCCAGGATGGCATATGATGGCGCCAGGGCTGCGCCAAGGTTGCACAGGGCTGATCCGGTCAGGCCGATAACGATCAGCAACCTGCTGCTGACCCGGTCACCCAGATAACCGTTGATCAGCTGGCCGAACATGTATGTCACAAAGTAGAGACTCGTGACCAGGCCCATCTGCATATAGGAGTAGCCGAAATCAGCGATAATGGCAGGGATGACAACGGCGATATTGACGCGCAATGTGTAAGCCAGGCAGTAGGTCAGCCAGCTGAGCACGAGAATTCGTTTTTGTCCATTCATGCGGGACGGTGTTGTTGTCAATCTGTCGGCCGCCTGGTTGTATGATTGCTGCATGGCCTGCTCCATTCTGACGCCTTAAAGACTTTAATGCACGCAACCGATTGTACATAGAAACCTGGCGGTCTGCAACCCGTCCTAAAGGCTGATCTCCATACCCGCTTCGCCGCTGCTGCTTTCATAAAGAACTTCTCCGCCGGGATCAGCCAGCCTGAGCGACACCCGGGCTGTGATGCTCTCTATGATCTCCCTGTCCATCAGGCCGTCTATCGGCGCTCTCAGACGACCGCCGCCAGCCATGCGTGCGCTAAATGTCAGGATTCCGTCCGGCCCCTCCAGACGCCCCTGGCAGGTTCCTGCCGCAGCGTCGACCACCCAGTCAGTCAGCTTGGAATGGTTATAGGTGGCAAACCGGACAGAAATATTGGCAAAGTCAGTAAAATAGGCAAAAAATCCAGGAAAC
>JAWSUP010000426.1:0-3679 GCA_033549405.1 Bacillota bacterium
TGTTGGCTGTTCCGCTGCGTCTGATCGGCTTACCGGCTGCTGCAGCGGACTTTTGGAGATCCTGCCCTACTCGGGTGACAACCCGCTCTACCGGCATGGTGCCATCGGTCCGGCGCCGAATCGACGCTATCTGCAGCATGCGGACGGCACACCCTTTTTCTGGCTGGCGGACACCTGGTGGATGGGGCTGACCACCCGGCTTGCCTGGCCGGCCGGCTTTATGCAGCTGACTGCCGACCGCAAAACCAAGGGCTTTAATGTCGTGCAGATCGTAGCCGGTCTCTATCCGGACATGGAACCTTTCGATCCGCGCGGCGCCAATGAAGCCGGTTTTCCCTGGACGACCGACTGGCAGCAGATCAATCCGGATTATTTTGACGCGGCCGACCTCAAGATCGCCTGGCTGGTTGAGCAGGGCATTGTTCCCTGCATCGTGGGCTCCTGGGGCTATCTCAAGGATTATGCTGGTATCGGCACGATCCGCCGCCACTGGAACAACCTGATCGCCCGCTGGGGCGCCTATCCGGTTGTCTGGTGCCTGGCCGGCGAGGCGACCATGCCCTACTACAATAATCCCGACATCCAGGCAGGCCGGCTGACACGCGAACAGTACGCGGTTGCCGCGCGCAAAGACTGGACAGTGTTGATGCGCCATGTCCGGGAAAAGGATCCCTTCCACCGGCTGGTGACCATCCATCCCACAGCAAACGGCCATGAGCAGGTCGAAGACGAGTCGCTCCTAGATCTCGATATGCTGCAGACAGGACACGGTTCCTTTTTGTCCCTGGCCCCGACTGTCCGCCAGGTCAGGACGGCTGTTGCCCGTAACAGGCATCCGGTGATCAATTCAGAGGTCTGCTATGAGGGGATTTGCGCCTCCAGTGGCGCTGATGTGCAGCGTTATGCCTTCTGGTCGTGCGTTTTAAGTGGCTGTTGCGGCCATACGTATGGCGCCAACGGCATCTGGCAGCTGAATGCAGTGAACGAGCCTTACGGGCTCTCGCCGCATGGTGCATCCTGGGGTGATACGTCGTGGCAGGACGCCAGCCAGCTGCCCGGATCAGGTCAGCTGGGGCTGGGCCGGCGCCTGTTGATGCGTTACCCCTGGTGGCAGTTTGAGCCGCATCCGGAATGGACGGAAAAATCCTGCAGCGGAGACAGCCTGGACGGCTTCTTTGCTGCCGGGGTGCCCGGTGTGGTGCGGCTGATCTTCAAGCCCTTCCTGGGCGGGACATTCCGGGGAGAGGACAAAATCTGCGCGCTTGAGCCAGATGTATCCTACCGGGCTTTCTATTTCAACCCGATCAACGGAAGCCAGCGCGATCTGGGGCTGGTCGAACCTGACAGCCAGGGCTGCTGGCTATCGCCGCGCTTCAGCGCCTTCCAGGACTGGGTACTGGTGCTAGAGGCAGTGGCTCCGTTCAGACAGGCTGCTCAATAAACTAGATATCATGACGGTTATACTCGATGGTAAAAAGTAGGCTGCCCTGTTCATAAAAGCCGTCAGGGTAGCAGAATGAACCGGCCCATCGATGAGTCAATCGTCTGGAAGCAGGCTCGTTGGCAGGTAACGCCCGGAGATCTGGCGGAACTGATGGTTCGGCCTGCACAAATTAAGAAGTACAGGGGGTGCGAGTATACTTGAATACAATCCATTTGTCTTGCGCGACGGCCAGCGAAGTGTTGGAGGATATCTTGAAGCCGAAGTGGGTGGAATGCATCGATAAATTCATCAAGGTCTGGCTTTATCAGCAAGCCGATGTATCAAAACACCTTGTGTAATGCGAAATAACATCCTAATAAGCTCGTAAAAACATCAAACAAACATCGTGGGCATAAAGGTGTTGAGTTATAGTAGAGGCTGCTGAATAAACCCCAAATTTCCTCACGCGAACGCCAGCTGCTCAACAAACAGCCAACGGTAAAAGAGTAAAATAATATCCCGGAGCCGTTTCTCCAGGTTCATCACCAGAAGAGTCATGTTCACTTGTCCTTCACTTCACGCACTGCAGAAAACCAGCTCATTGCGGTATTTTAGCAAATATAAGCCCTTTAAGAGCAGTCTGGCAATCTCAATCTGTTTTCTGCTAGATATTTTTAGCCGCCTGAAAATAAACAACTGCAATCAGGCGCTTTGCCGCTGTCAGCTCACTTTCATCCCTATCTAATGAATCTTTACCCGGGCGCAGCATTTCAAAGCCTAGAACCAGTCGTGGTTTTTCTCCGATCGTCGACATAACCACACCACTATGATAATGATGGTTCTTGCTGGTCAGACATTCTGGACAGGACTTCTTGTTACGGCCAAAAAACTTGGTTCCGTCGATTGCAGCCACTGTATACCTGTCGATTGTGCCATTGGCGAAGGTTTTGTTCTTGACCGCTGTATTGACGACGTTGAATAAAATTACTTTTAGTCCTTCTATACTGATTAACTTTAATGTGTCACGCATAGTGTCGATCTGTGGTTGTTTTTCCCCTCTTGGGAATGCTTTCAAAAATTCTTTTTCCTTAATCATGAACTTCAAATCGTTCATGCGTTTGATTCGCAGCAGCAGTCCCAGGAGCAGTGGCATGAGGGCATGACCCGTCTTGTACTTTGGATTAACCCGATCATCCTTCAAAGAGTTGAATAATCGATCAATGTTATACACATTCTTCATGTAGCTCATCAGTTTGGCAAAATAGTTCTTGCGCATGTTTGCTCCGTCCAGATATAATTATGTTAAATCAATATAGCCGAAACGGATAAGGTGTAGATGCTGAGAATTTGATACACTTATCGCTGACCTTGAAAACAGCATAAAATAAAGCTTCTTCGGGATTTGAAGCGAAAGTGCTGAGTATATTGGTAATGATTATGCCATAATGTCAGTAAGGAATTTGAATTTGTGGCTGAAATTAGGCATAAGCGATAGTGCTGCTGATACAGTAGTTTTTTACTTGCATTTAACAGAAAGATGCTAATTTGTTCGAGTAAATCATGCTATTTTATAGTGACTACATTCCAATCCGCTGGATGGTCGAACGGTTCGAAAAAATGAAATGAAATTAGTACTCACGAATTGATTGACAGGCCATTTAAGGGAAGACTACGATGAAACATTTATGGGAGCTTGAACTAATGAAAATACATGACAAGATTGCTAGAAACTCAATTATCTGGAGGCGGAAAAGATGATTAATGTATTATTTGTTTGCATTCATAATTCTGCCAGAAGCCAGATGGCTGAGGCTTTCCTCAATCATATGGGAGCAGATGTTTTTAGAGCAGAGAGTGCCGGAATTGAACCGGGTGCTTTGAATCCGCTTGTTGTCAAAGTGATGGCTGAAATCGGTTATGACCTTGCATCAAATTCAGTTGCGTCAGTATTTGATTATTTCAAAGAAGGCCGCTGCTACGATGTCGTTGTAAAAGTATGTGACCAGGCACGAGGACAGAAGTGTCCCATTTTTCCCTCGGCAAAAGTCACGCTTAACTGGAGCTTCTCTGATCCGGCTGAACTGACAGGTGCTGAAGAGGAAAAACTGGCAGGCCTACGCCAGATTCGTGATCAGATCCAGAGAAAAATTGCAGCATTTATTGAGGTATTTGAAACCTGAATATGACTTTTCTGTATTAAGTAATGTGGCTATCGGGTTTAGACAGTAAAGGGTTGCAAAGCACACGAATGTTTGG
>JAWSUP010000427.1:0-3679 GCA_033549405.1 Bacillota bacterium
CTGCTCGAATTCGTTGATCGTGATCGGGCGGTCGGAACGCGGGCCGACGACGGACATGTCGCCCATAAGGACATTGATGAACTGGGGCAATTCATCGAGGTGCATGTTCCTAAGGATCTTGCCGACGCGGGTCAGGCGCGGATCCGCTTTGTTCGCCTGGTAGGCGCCGAAGCGCTCTTCGGCATTATGGACCATGGTGCGGAACTTGAAAACATTATAGATGCGGCTGCCGATCGTATTGCGCTCCTGGCAGTAGATGGCCGGACCCGGTGAGTCGAGCCGGATGGCCAGAAAGATCAGGAGCTGGACCGGCAGCGTGATGATGATGGCCAAAATCGAGAAGACGATGTCGAAGGCGCGCTTGAAGAGGCGCTGCTGGAACGTCAGGCCCATGCTGTCGATCATGAAGGTCGGGGTGTCGTAGAACTGGATGATGCGAAAGCGCGCGTATGCCAGTTCGTAAAATTGCGGAACTATGTAGACGGTTTTCTTCTTTTCTGCGCAGAACAAGATAATCTGAGTCTTGGTCTCATCGCTGACATTCATTGAAACAAGCACTTCGGATGCGTCCCTGATCTTGCTTCTGATCTGCTCCATGTCATTGGTTGACTGCCAGCCCAGGTATGTGATGCGGAGCTTTTTGGCTTCATGGCGGGCTTTGGCATAGAGCTTATTCGCATCCTCCTCGTCACTGGCGATGATCAGCATGCGTCCCTTGGGATAGATCAGGTGGCTGAGGTAGAGAAACAAGACTGACCAGAGCGTCAGGGCCAGAAACATCAGGATGCTGCTCAGCGCGATGACATAGCGCGGGTATTCAAAGTACTGGAAGAAAAAGGCAAAGAACGTGATCGACAGGGTCACCAGCGCGGTCAGCTTGAAACAGGCCGACATCATGTCGATGCTGGTCTTGCGGTAGAAATGGGTCATGCCATAGAAGTCGACGATGACGAGCGAGATGATGATGATCAGGGGGATGCTGAGGACATAAGCCTGGAAGCTGCTTTCCTTGGTCCGTTCCGAATAGACCAGGTAGAAGGACAAAAGAAAACTGCCCTGCTGCAGGGCCAGGAGCCCCAGCACATAGACCAGCTTCAGCAGATGCGTCACAATCGAATTACGGCCATGTGCGATGCCGGTGAAGCGGTCAGTCTGCATGAAATGATTCCGATCAGCCACAAACAACCTCCGAAGATGTAATCCGCGCGATCCGGTTTGAGCCGGCAGGTCGCACCTTGGTTTCAGTATAGCATATGAAGGATAAAGTCAGTATATAGGTTACCCGACACCAATGACGGCGTCAGTGAGGCAGCGCTATTGAGACAGCGTCACGATGTCGCGTTTCGCAACACCGTGACGCCTCTCTGTTCTGGCAAATCAGCGTGTTACTGCCCTGTTAATTACGCCCGATAATCACCCGGTTTGATCTCATTGCCGAACCGGTCCCTGGCTGCCTGGATTTTGGCGATCGCCGCATCCCAGTAAGCGAAAATTTCCTGGGGCGTATTGGGATCCATCTTGGCATAGAAGGCCTTGGTCCGTTCCAGCTTGCCGATCCATTTTGTGCAGCGGAAGGTGAAGAGGTAGGTGTAGTCTTCCCTGCTGAAGGTTTCATCCAGGTATTCTTTAAACATGGGGGCCAGATCTTCATATTTCGGGATCTTGCCCGTGGGCGTGTCCCAGGCGTCATATTCGCCGTGAATCCTGCCTTCAGCCCAGTGCAGCCAGACTTTCTTGGCCAGCTTGCTGGTCATGAATTTGCCGTCGGCTCCGCGCATGAAGTAGTTGTTGCTGAAGATGCGGGGCGTGTCTTCGACCCCTTCGCCAAAGCGGATGTTGTTCAGGGTGTATTCTCCCAGCGGATAGGAGACGAAGTCCAAGTTGGCCATGGGACTGGCATTGCGGACGCCCTCGGCGCCAAGCGTGGCGCTGGTCGTTTCTGATTCCAGGGTCGCTGCCTTCAGCAGGATGCCGTCCCGCCAGCTGGGTGACTCTTCAACCGGTACGGTGGTGTCGCTGTCTCTGCCGCCGTAGAGGATGCCGTCGACCTTGACGCCTTCTTTCGCTTCAAATCCTTCGAGGTCGATGTTGTCCAGGTAATCCAGGCGCATGGTATAACGGGCATTGCCATGGGCGATATCGACAGGGTTGCCTTTGGCGTCTTTTATGCCTTCCTGCCACTGACCGAAATGGTTGCGGCCTTCCGCAGGCGTCTCCTCGCCCATGCCCAGCCAGTACGGCATTCTGTCCGGTCCCATCAGGACGTTGGAAAAAATGACTTCCTGGTTTTTCATCAGGTTCTCAAAGATAACCGGATCATCCTTGGCATTGACGTCTTTGATGATGCCGAACATGCCGGCCTCGACATTGACCGCCCGGAACGCGCCGCCGATGTTGCGAAAATAAGCGATGTCGTCGCCGACGATTTTCTCGCCCGGGATCATGGCCGTCGAGGTTTTGCCGCAGGCTGAGGGATAGGCGCCACAGAAATAGGTCTTGCGGTTCTTCTTGTGATCCATGGCGGCCATGACGAACATGTGCTCACAGAGCCAGCCTTCCTGGCCGGCTTTCTTGATCGCCAGCCGCATGGAATGCTTTTTCATGCCGATGGAATTGCCGGCATACTGGTTGTTCATGGAATACACGATGTTGTTCTGGGTGTCCATGTAGATGCGGCGCTTGTCCAGATTGACTGAGTTACCGTTGGCATCAAGCGCGCCGGCCGAATGGATGAAACGGAAGAACTGGTCTTTCTCTCCTTCTTTCATCTTAAGGAAGTGCGTGTAGGCGGACCGGTACAAGATGAATTCGGAATGGGCGACATACCAGCTGTCTGTAAACTGGATGCAGGGAATCGTGAAAGGGCTTTCCGTCAGGCCTTCGGCAAAGAACTGGATAACGGCAGATTTCCCCTGCATGATGCCCTTGGCGATAGCCATGATCTCCGCGTATCCTTCATCATATTCAATCGAATTCAGGGCTTTCATGCTCTCGAGGTATTCTTTATAGACAAGAAAACGTGTCGACTTTTTATCGCGCGCCTGATCACCATAACCGTCCCAGTGGATGGTCTGTTTGGGATGGGCCAGCTGCAGTTCTTCGCCCAGTGCCAGCGCCTGATCGCGCACGTACTGCACGTCCTGTTCGCTGTCGTTGCAGACATAGACAGAGGCCGGATCACAGTGTGCAACGAAAAAGCCGATAAAATCAATGACTTTCTGATTGTTGAGTGCGACCAGCTTCGCATAGCTCTCCTCACTCATGCGGGATTTAAGCAATTTTTCCTGATTCATCTTTTATTCTTCCTTTCGATCTTTGGCAGCGACAAGAAATGACTTGGTCTATATCCCGGCGCATTGACGTTTTCTGGTCAATCCCGTACGGAGCCACAGAGCAAGTTGTTTCTTACCCCACCTTCTGTTGTTCTCTGTCTGCCCAGAGTACGCAACAAAATCATACAGACAGAGGATATCGGTTTGTGGTCTGAGAAAATTTTTCAGGCACACATTGTTATTTTATTGCTGTTCAGGATCGCTGTCAACGCGCGCGAGCGAGTGCGGTGTGCGGGCTGTAACTCATAGAAATGGGATTTTTTCAAAAGCAATAATTTTGTGGATTGTTTATTACTACATAGAACTATTTTGGGGCTTGCCTATTGTCAAAAAACCTGTTATCCTAC
>JAWSUP010000428.1:0-3636 GCA_033549405.1 Bacillota bacterium
GCAGAAAGAAAAAGATGCGATCCGCGATTTTTTATACGACGTATCGCATCAGCTCAAGACGCCGTTGACGACCCTGCATCTTTATGCCGATATGGACATCGCCGCTGCTGCAGGAGAACAGGCTGAAACGCGCGCCCAGGATTTTCTGTCCCTGATCGTCCGCATGGAGTCTCTGGTGCAGGCTCTCCTCAAACTGGCCCGATTGGAGTCTGGCACCACTGAACTCCATTTTGCCGAACAGAACCTGAAGATGACTGCAGAGCAGGTGGTGACTTCCCAACTGGAGCGACTGAGCATGAGACGCCAGAGCGTCCGCATCATCGCGCAAGATCCGGTCATGGTCCGCTATGACAACCAGTGGCTGGGCGAAGCGCTGCAGAACATCCTCATCAACGCTGCCAATCATGCGCCCGAGGATTCAGAGATCACCCTGGCCATCAACAGCACGGATACGATTGCCACTTTGAGCATTTCCGACTGCGGCCCCGGTATCACGGCGGAAGACTTGCCTCATTTGTTTGACCGGTTCTACCGCAGCCGTTCTCCGGCAGACGGGCAAGGCTGCGGTTTGGGTCTGGCACTGGCCGCTCAGGTGCTGCAGCGCCATCACGGATCCATAAAAGCGGCCAATCGTTCCGAAGGCGGCGCTATCTTTACACTGACCTTGCCACGCTATCCGCTCAACGTGTCCTGACGGACTCTTGCCACCTATCCCGTCACCGGAATGTAAGATAACGGTGTTATCCTGATGACAGAGATCAGTGCAGGGAGGGTCCAATGGATACGTTTATTCTGGAGACGCGCCAGTTATCAAAAAGCTATGGCCACGGTGAAGCGGCTGTCCATGCGTTGCGATCGCTGGACGTGAATATTGTCTATGGCCAGTTCACTGTCATTATGGGTCGCAGCGGTTCCGGCAAGTCGACTTTACTGCATCTGCTGGGTGCTTTAGATAAGCCTACTGCCGGAAAAGTCTTTTTGCAGAGGGTTGACTTATTCGCTCTGCCGGATGACGCGCTGACCCGCATGCGCCGCCGCAAGATCGGCTTTGTGTTCCAATTTTACAACCTGGTGCAGGAGCTGACAGCTTACGAAAATATGCTGCTGCCGCTGATGCTCGATGGCCAGCCGCTTGATAGCGCACATGTCGATCAGGTTGTAGGTCTGCTGGGTCTGGAAAACCGGCTGAAACACAGACCAGGCGCGCTTTCCGGCGGACAACAGCAGCGCGTGGCGATCGCCCGGGCTTTGATTGCAAAGCCGGCCATCGTTCTGGCTGATGAACCGACCGGCAATCTGGATGGGAAAAGTGCTTCTGAGGTGATGGATTTGCTCAGGCTGTCAGCGCGCACCTTTGGCCAGACCATGGTCATGGTGACTCATGATGCCCGCCTGGCAGAGCATGCCGATCGGATTATCGAGCTGGATAACGGCCTGGTCATCAGTGATTCGGGGGCAGGCAGATGAACGGCAATTTATGGAAAATTGCATTTTCTTTGCTTTTGCGCCGCCGACGTGCCTTGCTGATCCTGATGGCAGGCATCACGCTGTCGGTGTCACTCGTCTGTACCCTGGTCGTGTCGGCCATGAGCCTGGTGATGACCATGACAGAGCAATGGAGCCAGATGCTGGGGGCACAGGATGCCTTATTGGTTCATGTCGATAAAGATTCGTATCTGCGGGCAGAAGAGCGCTACAATCCAGACGGCCTTTACCGGATCGATCTGGTTGGCGCCGTCCTGGCGGACGATCGGAAACAGATGGACGACAAGGCGATCGTCATCGGCAGCGTAGATACAGAAGGTGCACAAATCATCCGCGTCCTGCCGGAAGAAGGCCGCATGCCGGAAGCAGGCGGCGAAATCGTATTGGAGCGCAATGCTTTGCTGCGCCTGGACCGGCAGGGTCGGCTGGGTGATGTGCTGTCGCTGCCGGTCCGCAGCATCACGGCAGAAGGCTTGTCTGCGCAGTTTCAGCAGATGACTTTTGTAGTCGTCGGAATACTGCCGAACCGATCTCGTTTGCGCAATGGCCATCTGGGCGGACTGTCCGGACCAGGCTGGCCCAATGCTTATGTCAGCCAGACAGATGCCGCAGAGGCAGCTGTCTGCCATGTCATCATCAGCGATCCGGCTGTTTACGATATGGAGCATGATAGCCCTGTGCAACAGGCGATCGCTGAACTGCTGGAAAGCAACACCCTTGCCGGTTTGCATGCAAATCAGGCGAATCGGGCATTTTCGATCATCAACATGCTGGGCGGGCTGCAACCCCAAAGCGATGGCGGATACGCCAGTGAGGGCAATCCTGTGGCAGTCTGGCTGATTGTGCCGCTGGTCCTGGTCCTGATGCTGGCCTGCGGCATTGCCGGCGCATTCGTTGCGGACCTGCGCGGCCGGCGCAGGCAGCTGGCCCTGATGCGGGCGATCGGCGCTACCCGGCGTCAGGTTATCCTGATGACCGTCGAACAGGCAGTCCTGGTGTTTTTGCCGGCGGCTCCGGCCGGTGTGTTGCTTTCGTATGCTTTAACCGGCGGCATGCTTCGGATCGTCGGTACAGCCTTCGGCATGACTGTCGTGATCTGGCGCAGCTGGCCGGTCATGCTGGCCGCCCTCGCTCTGAGCCTGCTGGTGAGCCTTGCCAGTGCGCTGGCGCCGGCTGTGCGGCTTTCCCGGCTGGCGCCCGTCCAGGCGGTCGCCCGGCAACAGACCGGCGAACGACTGCGTCCGGTTGTGCGCCGACTGCCGGCGTATACGCATCGAATTGCCTTGCGCCTGACGCGCAAGCAGTTGAAATCACACCTGGGGTCGCTGCTGGCAGGCGCCCTGGTGATGGGACTGTGCATGGCTGCCTGTACCGCTGTTTGGACATTCTCAGCCGCTTACGCCAAATACAACTGGCTGCCGGAATCAGATTACTGGCTGTCAGATGACCTGGCCCGTTATCCGGGTAATTCTGTCGCGGGTCTGCCTGTATCAGGCTTCCGCGAACCGGCACTTGAAAAAGCCGATTTTGCCGAAATGGCTGCATTGCCGGGTATCGGGCAATGCCAGGTGGTTGCTTACCTGTATGATCCGATCCTGCTGCTTGACCCCGAAAAAGATTCACCTTATGTGCGGCAGATGGTCGCGCATGCCAAAAGGTCACAAGAGGGCCGTAAAGGACAAGCTGAACAGTCCGCTCACGATCTGCTGCAAATCAGCCAGGAAACCCTGATCGCCACCATCGATGTCATAGCGCTTGATGACGCATCGCTGCGCCGGCTGATCAGCAGCGCCAGTCTGACCGGTTCAGCCGACCTGGAAGCCATGCGAAGGGGAGAGGCAGTCCTGGCATGCCTGCCGCCGACGGTTTACCAGGTTATGACACAGACCCAGGGAGACCAGACCTGGCAGACGATCTATTACGGATCCGACCCGGAGAAAGGCGAACCCGTCGCCAACACGACGCTGGCTCCCGGTGATCTGCTGCATCTGGTTAAACTCTACGCGCCGGCAAAAGCGACTTCCGGCAGCCTGACAGGTGCTGATGTGACCCTGAAGGAACTGAAAGCGGAACTGACAGGGCTGCTGGATCAGGCGGACATACAACGCCAGATCAAAGTCAGCACGCCGACGGTCTTTCTGCACTTGGACG
>JAWSUP010000429.1:0-3635 GCA_033549405.1 Bacillota bacterium
GGAACAGAAGGCCGCCGACCTGCCGTTCAGACAGCTTGAAGTCATGTCACGACTCCTGCAGCAATTGCCGCTCGCGATCAGCGGTACACGCGGTTTTCGTGAAGCTATGGTGACGGCAGGCGGCATCAGCCTCAGGGAAATCGACCCGCGCACCATGATGTCCCGCCTGGTCTATGGCCTGTACGCGGCCGGCGAAGTCCTTAACATCGACGGTGATACTGGAGGCTTCAACCTGCAGGCCGCCTTTTCTACCGGCTATCTGGCAGGCGAATCAGCAGCCGCCCAGGCAGCCGCAAGTGTATGGCCGGCATGAAACAGCGTGCAGTGACCGCTGCAACCGTCTATGCCAGACTAATCGCCTCACCCCTCTGTTGATAGTTGCAATTGCTTTGGCAGTTCACATTGCATTTTAGTGGCCTATCAGGGGTTCGTTTTGACCTTGACAGTCACATAGGTGCAGGCTATAATGATCAAGCGCCCGGGTGGTTAGCTCAGCTGGTTAGAGTACTTGCTTGACATGCAAGGGGTCGTTGGTTCGAGTCCAATACTACCCACCAATAAAGCCCTGAGACGGAAACAGGAAGCCAGTCACGTTTGTGGCTGGCTTCCTCAAGGTGCTCATGGATCATAACAAAATTATTAGTTCAATCAACCGAGCGGCATACCGGTTACATCGTCACTTGTTACTGCTGCCCTGCTTCGCCTGTCTCATCGTCATCTTCCGGCGGCAGGCGTACAATCCCCTGGGACAGGTCACTGAGCTCTTCCAGCGCATCATCGATTTCTCTGTCTGCGTCAAAGTCCGCCAGCAACTGGTCCCTGATGAGTGTTGTCAGGATCTCTCCTGCCGTTGAATTGGTGTATTCCCGGATCCAGGCGATCAGACGGGCCAGATAAGCGACATCCCCTTCGTCTTCGCCCTGTTCAGGCGCCATGGTTCCCTGTTCAGAACACCAGTTGTTGAGTATGGCTGTTTTTTCATCTGCATACAGCACAACCGCCTCGATCGGGTTGATGTGCGGGTAGGCGGCGAG
Organism: Bacillota bacterium; assembly: GCA_033549405.1. Lineage (GTDB taxonomy): Bacteria > Bacillota > Clostridia > Saccharofermentanales > UBA5734 > JAAYBY01. Next base: position 1,035 of record JAWSUP010000429.1, read on the forward strand.
AACATAAAGGTCTTCCCGCTGTTGGTCCTCATCAATTATTTCGTGGACAACCGCACCATTCTGACGCCCGACGGCGACAATTGAACATCTAGAGTCCGTCTGGTCGGCCTGCAGGCTTTGCCGGTGCGCCTGATCAAGCAGTGCAGTGATTTCCTCTTTATTATTGTTGACGATTTCGATCAGTTCAGTGTAGGTTTTCATCATAGTTTGGAGTAACCGTAGCTGTTGACCAGTGCGTCGATCTTGTGATGTGCTTTGCAGCTGGGGCAGTCGGACGGCAAATAGGTCTCATAGCCCGGAACATCATTACTGGAAAAAATAGAATTGATTTCACAGTCGCCGGCTTTGGGGATGGCGCTGAAGACAGCACTGATACCGCTGATCCGACCGCTGTAATAATCGATGCACTCGACTGCCTGTGTGATGGTGTTGCCGGTCGTTGCCGATGCGACCAGGAGCAGGACGCCCCGGTTCCAGATCATCGACTGGACGTTGTCACGGAACATCAGCTGACCGCTTGAATTAACTTCAGGAGAAACAATGGCGATGCTGTTGCCGGCATTCATGGACTGACTGGTACTTTCACTGAGTGTCAGGGCCATGAAAGACGCAACCACCTCGACTCCATCCAGGCAGACGATCGTGTCGATCGGCGTTGTCCGGATATAGGGTCCGGCCAGTTCACGGCCGGCTAGTTGGGCGATCTTATGCTGGCACTTGATGTTTGTCAGATCAATATAGTAGTTGATGTGCGAATGGCGTGTGGCGAAATGCCCCGGTGTGACACGCATGGTGATCAGGTGATTATGATGCGCTTTGATCTCTCGTGACCGCGTTTCCATTATTTTCCTCCTTCAGCATTGGCTTATATTTTGCCTTCGAATGGATATGGCCGCTCATGGGCGGCGCCTTCTGAAGCTGGTCCGCAGTTCAATCAGTATGAGGAATGATGACATCTTTATTATAGGCCCAAAATGGTCTGAGTGCCAGCCCTTTTCGGTTTGGATTCTTACATGTTGAAAAGTATTAAGGCTGATCCTCCGCAAAAATTTTGGTCAAGATAACCACACCGCCGGGCAGCAGCGTTATTTTACCGGTGCTGCGGTAGAGGACTTGTCGGCTGAGCAGATTCCCCATATCGTCATATTTATCCATGCTGGCATGTCGCAGGTTCAGCTCAGAGATCAATTGGCAGGTCGCCGTTTCATAAGACATATTTGTCAGTACAATCGAAAGCTGCATACCATCGAAAAAGCCATAGACCCTGACATCAGCCCGCGGATCCTGTTCCACCTGAATAGCCCCGCCGGACGCATCTGCAGTCATCTGGCGGATATCGAGAAGATTCCCCCGGACGGCTTGTGCTGCTATATGAGCCGAAGTCTGCCAGATGAGGTCCAGCCGACCGGTGCCAATCTGCGCTGAAGACATATTGACCAGCCCGGACTGCCTGCCCAGATCGAACAAAGCCAGGTCGACCAGATCAGACAGCCGCATCGGCCGCAGTGCCGTGTCGCGCAATGTCGCCGATCGGATCAGTTCTGGAAAATCAACTGCAGGCTTATCCGGATTGCGCGGAACCTGGTCCAGAAAAGCCTGGGTTGTCAGGTCAGATGTATCTGTCCTGTTTTCACGAATAAACCCGTTCAGGTCAGATGCATGATAATCGGCTTTAGAAAGCATGACTCCGTCTTGATATGTCATGCCGTCGACAAAAACAAGCTGGCCTTTGATCTGTCGATAATATGGCGACCGGCTGATAGCCTGAATGATCAAATTGACATAATCAGAACGAAGCCTGTCTGAGGAAAAGACCTGCTGCTGATCGCATATCTCGATGTAGACCCGCTGAAATTGCTGGATCCAGGGGAAAACCATGCCCTGTTCCTGGCGCAGTTTCCCATATGGCTCTGAAATAGGAGCGGCAAGAAACTCAATCAGGTTCAGGATTTCACCTTCACCGGCATAGGAGTCGATCACAAGCCAGGGATTGGCATCGCAGGATCTGGCCAGTTCCAGCGCTGCGTGCATGGACGCGCCGCGTTGATTGATCCAGGTGCCGCCCACCATCATCGGACTGTCATTGTTCATCGGCCGGGCCCAGTTTTCCTGCAGGATGGTCTGACTGCCGATACCCAGAAGACCCAGCCTGATGATCTGAGGCTTGATCGCCTTGACCTGGCTCTGCAGGGATGAGGACAACAGTTCAGGAGATTCTTCAAGTCTGCCCAGGAACACGCGGTCAATCCAGACGGCTCCGCTGTCTATTGCGATGTTGAATCGTATTTCCTGCCCGGCATAGCCGCCCGGACGCGCAGGGACGACAAATGCATAGGTGTACTTTTTCCATCCAGTGCCGACATTGGTCAGTGTGGTCCCGACTGTCTGGAAGGGTCCCGACAGCCACACCTGCACGGACCTGCTCTGAACGTCCTGCTGCCGCATCCACAGTGATACCTGCAGCACTTCATTATGACTGAATCCGGCCAGCATGGCCGTGTCAATCTGCTGTGACACAATCGCCGCGCTGCCTGCCTGCCCTGTCTGCAGATACAAGCTGGACAGCCCGCCGTTCGGCGCTGTATCCTTATCAGTCCGCTC
>JAWSUP010000430.1:0-3616 GCA_033549405.1 Bacillota bacterium
GCGCGCGCCCGTCTGCTCCACTATGACTATCCGGGCCGCCGGTCAACCGCTGGAAACCTGGCTTTTCCGTATTCCCCTTCAGATATAAGACTTGGGCCGGTCTATGGATTCAGCCTATACCACGTCGTCGAGGTCGCGGATCTGCTTGAGAACATCAAAATTACAGTAGGAGGGTATTGCAATGGCAAGCCTGTTTGAACTGGCACAGATCCTGCGATCCAAGAATGCCGGCCCTTTGTTTGTCACCTTCGATGTGATCTTTGCTGATTGTGCCACATTTAAGCAGGTTCTTGCATCCCGGGCTTTGACACCAACCTCGATCAGCCGGCTCTATGATGTCGCAGAAGCGGATGTGCGTATCATTCCCTATGCGACTGTCAATGCCATCAAAATCACCATTCCCCGCAAGCATGTCAGCGGCGCCATTCAGGATGGGGATATTTATGGCTGTCAGCAGCATCTGCCACTGGGGAGCATCAGGATCGAAAACAGCAAAGGAGCAAGCTTATGATCAGTCAAGCCACCATGGCACAGGCGCTGGATCTGGCCGTCAGCAGCGGATCGACCGATATCAGCCCGGATGTCCAGAGCGAGCTGGAAAAAGCGCGTGACCGCGAGGGTATCTCATCGTCGCGCGAAGGCCTGGACCAGACCATCAAGAGCCTTCTGCTTTCGCGGGAACGCAAAGTCCCCGCCTGTCCAGATACCGGTTGGCCGCTTTTTTTCTTCAAAGTCGGCAATGAAGCTGTGCTGGAAGGCGGCATCCTCGCACTTGAGCAGCTAACGCGCGAGGCTGTTGCCCGGGCATCGGCTGCCGGCCTGTTGCGGCGCACCATGAAACATCCCCTGACCGGACATGATCCCGGTGACAATATCGGCATGAACATGCCCTGGTTTGAATATAAGTTCGTTCCTGGCAATGATCTGCAGATCACCTATGTGGCCAAAGGCGGTGGATCTGATGTGTTCGGCGGCACACAGTCCACCATGGTGGCCTTTGCGGACGGCCTGGTCGGCATCAAGAAGTTTATCATCGACGCCTATATTGTGGCTTGCCGTGCAGGCGCAGTCTGCCCGCCATCCATTCTGGGCATCGGCATTGGCGGCACAGCCAATGTTGCGGCAACACTGGCCAAAGAAGCTGCCTGCCTGAGGCTGATCGGCAGTCATCATCCTGAGCCTTGCTTTCATGAACTCGAAGATGAACTGGCCGAAGCGATCAACAGCCTGGGGATCGGCGTCATGGGTGCAGGCGGCCAGACTTCCGTGCTGGGTGTCCATATCGAATACGCTTACACCCATATCGCCGGCATCGCCGTTGCGATGAGCACCAATTGCTTCGTCGCGCGTCGCGGCACCTGTACTGTTTCTGCAGACAATCACCTGACGATGCGTCAGGATCCCGACTGGTTTGGAGGGCGCTGACATGGCTGATTATCATCTGAATGCACCGATAAAGAGGGAACAGCTGCTGAAGCTGCGCATCGGCGACCGGGTCTCTGTATCTGGTCCGGCCTTCACTTGCCGATCCAAATTCCAGCGCGCTGTGTTCGACGAGCAGACACCGATGCCGGAATCATTAAAATCATATGAAATCCTGATTCATGCCGGTCCGATCGTCATATCCGAGCCGGAAGGTTATCGCCTGGTCTCATTCATGCCGACATCGAGCAAACGCTTTGAGAAGTGGGGCGCCCGCTCTATTCAGGAGTGGGGTTTGCGCATCATTATCGGCAAGACGACTATGGGCGCGGAGACGATGGCTGCCATGCGCCAGTTCGGCTGTGTCCATTTGACACCCCGCTCGGTCAGCCCGAATATCTGGTGCGACAGCATAAGCATCTCGGGCGTTGACCTGCTGGAAGAGATGGGCTCGATTGAAGCCCCCTGGCAGCTGCATCTTGACCATCTGGGTCCTTTTGTCGTTGATATCGACGCAGAGGGCAACAACCTGTTTGACGACCTTGACCGTGAGATCGCGGCCAGGCAACAACTGGCTTATCGCAAGCTGGGCATTCCTGATGATTTCAAACCGACAAAGTTGTACGGCTGATCAGCTGAGCTGAACAGCTGATCAGCTGCTTGGGATTTCATCTATAAAGTCACCCAGGCAGCATCCTCATGGCCGCTTTTGATAACGGCATGTAAGAACTTAACGCCTTCGACCCCGTCAATAACATTGGGAAAATCAAGATCATTTTCGGTCAGCGGTTCGCCATTGGCCTTTTTCAAGAGCGCATCCATGTATATTTTATATAGGTTGGCGAATGCTTCAAAATGGCCTTCAATATGTCCGCTGGGAATGCGGCTCATTTCCGCAGCGCGACCTTTCATGTAACCGGCGCCCCGGTAATGCATCTGCGGCGCATCACCTCTGGGCGTGTATTTCAGGCATTCCGGGTTTTCCTGGTACCATTCGATGGCGCCGAGCGTTCCATAGATCCGAACCCGGAGGCTGTTCATATGACCGATCGCAACCTGGGAACTCCAGTAAACACCGCCCGCGCCATTGGAAAACTCCAGGAGCATATTGGCATTCAAATCGAGATCATGCTCGAAATAATCGGTTTTGGCGGCAACTCTTTTGACACGCAGACCGGTCATGTAGGAAACAGTATGCTCAATATGGGTGCCGATATCGCCGACGCAATTGGAGATGCCGGATACTTTGGGATCAGCTCGCCAGCCGGAGAATTTTGCCGTTTTGCTGATCGTTTTGCTCAGCTCATCGATAAGCCATTCCTGGGGATATTCGGCGTTGATATTGATAATATCGCCGATTTTCCCATCATTGATGAGCTGCCTGGCAAACTTGACCATCGGATATCCCGAATAAGCATAAGTAACACCGAACAACAGGTCCTTTTCGCGGACTATTCTGGCCAGTTCCTCTGCCTGCCAGATTTCACAACAAAGCGGTTTTTCACAGACGACATTGAACCCTTTTTCAAGAAATTCCTTGGCAATGTCATAATGGCTGATATTCGGTGTCACGATAACAATGAAATCAAGCCTGTCTTTTCTTTCACTCTCAAGCCGGGCCATTTCCTGGTAATTGGCATAGACTCTGTCCGGATCAAGCTGAAATGTTTCAGCTGTTGCATTATTTTTTTCCGGATGCGTACTGAAGCAGCCCGCAGTCAGTTTTGTATAAGGCTCAAATGCGATGGCACTGCGATGGACTTTGCCAATAAAAGCATTCAAATCTCCTCCGACCATGCCATACTGAATTCTTTCCTTTTTCATAATTATCTCCTTTCACTTGGTGTTTCCGTTTATACCGATCGTTGTCAACCTTGATATCAGCCTGGTTATGTCACTCATTATAATGAATGATTGGCACGAATTCATGTATTTATACTATATCAAATATGAAGCTTGGTTGCTATCCTGCACATCAGTTTTTCGCTCTCTTCTAATGAAGTACAATACCCTGAAGAATAATAGGGATTTGAACATATGGATCAGCTGAATGTATCCGGTTGATTCAGGTTAAGACATTGCATGCATTAACAAAATACCACAACAAGAGATAAACGCTCGCGTTATTGTATTTTTTAATTGTGGCTATCGGGTTTAGACAGTAAAGGGTTGCAAAGCACACGAATGTTTGGTA
>JAWSUP010000431.1:0-2307 GCA_033549405.1 Bacillota bacterium
GAACCGACCATAATGCCCTTGATGAAGTATTTCTGGGCGAACGGATAAATGGCGAGAATCGGCAAGGTAGCCACGACGATCAGGGAGAACTTGAGCAGATCGGCCATGCCGATGTTGGCTGCAATCAGTTCCGGATCCAGCATGTCTGTCATGACAACCTGATTGAGCACGAGGATCTGGCGCAGGATCAGCTGCAGCGGATACATATCCGGCTTGCTCAGGTAGATCATGGCATTGAAGTAGGCATTCCAGTGGCTGACGCCATAGAAAAGGGCCATGACGGCGATGATGGCCTTGGACAGGGGCAGGACGATCCGGAAGAAATAGTGGACATCCGAACAGCCGTCGATCTGGGCCGACTCCAGAACCTCCAGCGGAATGGTCGACATGATGAACGTGCGCGCCACGATCATGTTGTAGACACCCATCAGTCCGGGCAGCACCATGACCCAGAAATTGTTGATCAGCCCCAGGTTGTTGATGACCATGTACGTGGGGATCAGGCCGCCGCTGAAATACATCGTGATGACGAAGATGATCATATAGAATTTCTTCCACTGCATGTCACGCCGCGAGAGCGGATACGCACAGATCAGGGTGACCGCGATGTTGAAAACAGTTCCCACAAGGGTATACATCAGGGTGTTGCGGTAGCCGGACAGGATGTTGCGGTGATTGAAGACCGCTTCGTAACCGCGCAGGGAAAAGTCCACCGGCCAGAGCAAAACACGCCCGGCAGACACCGCCTCACCGGACGACAGGGACGACGACAGGACATATATGAGCGGATATGCGACCACCAGCATGAAAACAACCAGAAAGATGCCGACAAAGCCGTACAACAACTTGTCCTCTAGTGAATCCTGGATTCTCTGCTTTTTAACTCTGTTGATGACAGCCATATAACCGCCCCCTTACCACAAGCTCGTGCTGTTTTCGCTGGTCTTTTTCGAGAGCCAGTTAACAAAAACAAGCATGGAGCAGTTGATGATCGAATTGAAAAGACCGATCGCCGTCGCGTAGGAAAAATTGCCCAGACCTGAAGTCAGGCCGACTTTATAGACATAGGTGGAGATAACCTCAGAATGCATCAGGTTGAGGTTGTTCTGCATCAGGTAGACCTTCTCAAATCCGACACTCATGAGCGAGCCCGCATTGAGGATCAGGAGGACGCTGATGGTCGGTATGATCGCCGGAAGGTCTACGGTGAGGATGCGCTTGAAGCGGCTGGCTCCGTCTATCTGCGCAGCTTCATGCAGCTGCGGATCGACGCCTGAGAGGGCTGCAATATAAATAATCGAATTCCAGCCAAGGAACTGCCAGATACCGGACCAGACATAGAGGTGAATGAATGCGGAAGGCTTCTGCATGATGGCAGTTGGGTATGAGGCGGTATTCGTAATCAGCCTGTGCAATGTGCCGTAAAGGCCCGTGATGGGATTGAGAAACTGGACCAGCATGCCGACAACAACGACCATCGAGAAGAAGTACGGTATATATGTGATCGTCTGAACGGTCTTCTTGAACTTCCTGTTGCGCACCACGTTGAGCATCAGGGCCAGAAGGATCGGCAGGGGAAATCCAACGGCCAGCGAGTATAGGGAGATGCGGATCGTGTTGCGAATGACGCGCACGAACTGGTAGGAATTGAAGAATGTTGAAAAATGCTTGAATCCGATCCACGGGCTGCCCCAGATGCCACGGCCGGGTGAAAAATCCTTGAAGGCGATCTGGATGCCAAACATCGGTAAATAGTTGAAGATAACAATATAGGTCAGGGGTATGATCATGAAAAGATGAAGCTGGTATTGACGGACAAAGGTCTGCAGCCAGCTTCGCTGGGATTGCGGCTTGCTGAGCCTTGGTTGCCGGGCGGTCTTTTCGGTTATCGCCACAGGACCATCCTCCTTTATGACGTTTTGGTTGTTCGCAAGCTGATGCGCTGCAGTTTCCTTGGCTCAGCCTGGGCGGCAGAGCACGAATTGTCAGTTCATGTTGCGCTGGGCCGGACATGGAGGAACACATCCCGCGGTTTCCGGCATGGACTGCCTGAAAGCGACATGTGTTCCCCCATCCTTTAAATTATCGTCCAGTCATGCGCTGTGCTCATTTGTACATTCTGTCATAGGCAGCCTGCGATGTGGTCAGGTACTGCTCCAGTCCCATGTCATTGAGACTCTGCACATAGGCGTCCCAATCCGCTTCGATGTCCATCGCGCCTGTCGAGAACAGGGCGATCGTCTCATTGATGTAGCTGTTGATGGTTGTGCGCAGCTCGTTGATCGCCGTCTCTTCTTCATCGGTGAA
>JAWSUP010000431.1:2407-3608 GCA_033549405.1 Bacillota bacterium
TCCCACCAGTAGTCGAACATGCGGAAAGAGATCTCCGGATACTCGTTGTCCTTGGTGATGAAGGTGCTGTACTGATAGTTGGGGGTACGCGTCGGAATCCAGCTGATGCCTTCCGGGCCTTTGAGCGCAGGCAGCGCATCCCAGTCATAGACATGATCATTGCCGCTGGCCCAGAGCACGACCCAGTGTCCGCCGATCACGCCGACGGTGTCTGTCTGCTCGGGTGTCAGGTCGACGGTCGCACGGTATTCTGCGCCAGTGATCGAGAACGAAAGCTCGCTCATCAGGCCGTCTTGAACCAGTCCGCGCATGTAGCGCAGCGCGTCACGCCATTCTTCTGTGATGAATGGTGCCCACATTGTTCCGTCTGTTACATTAAAATAGGATGTCTGGTACCATGGCTGAAAGTAGACGAAGCTGTTGATGATTTCATACCACGTGTTGCCGCTCCACGCAGGTCCGGCCAGGAACGGAATCTCGTCTTTTTGGCCGTTGCCGTTGGGGTCTTCGTCGCGGAATGCGATGAGGACGTCACGGAACTCCTCGGTGGTGGTCGGCATCTGCAGTCCCAGTGTCTCCATCCAGGTGCGGTTGATGTTGGTCATGTACTGCACCACATCTCCCAGTCCATCCATGTAGGCAGGAAAGCCGTAGAAATTGCCGTCCGGTGAGGTGCCCAGGACTTTAACCTGTTCGTACTCTTCCGCTGTCATGTCGGCCTGGTCATACCAGAAGGTCAGCGTGTCCATATAATCGTTGATCGGCATGAATATGCCGTCACGGCCATAGGCTGCACGCTGGGCGTCCGTAAATCCATAATGGACGATGTCCGGCAGTTCCTGGCCGGATGAGACCATCAGCTGGAATTTCTGCTGCGGCTGATCCGTCGGGAACAGCTCGAAATCCAGTTCGATGCCACATTCGTCCAGCACCATCTTGGTCATGAAGTTGTCTTCATAATCCGCAACGCGCACGTTCTGTGCGATGCCCATCGTTAATGTTACTTGCTCCGTTGTCACAGGCAGTTCACCGGGCGCTGTCACCTGAGGCCCGCTCGCTGCCGTTGTCGTTGTGCCAGCGGCTGTGGTGGTCGTGGCTCCCTTGGTGGTCGTGCTGCCCGTGCCGCTCGGTGTCGTTGTCGTTGCCTGGGTGCAGCCGACGGCTATCGCCACCAGCATCCCCATAACAAGAACAAATGCCA
>JAWSUP010000432.1:0-3595 GCA_033549405.1 Bacillota bacterium
GCCTGATTCGACCACCAGGCTGACGCGTGTCCGGGTTTTGACTCTGATCAGGTGGTGATGCAGACCGGCTGCAGCCAGAAGCACCGGGATCGGCGCCTGCCGGTCATTGGCGCCGCGGTCAGACAGAATGAGAATCTGCGCGCCTGCCTCGATGGCATTATCTGCCTGGACAAAAAGGCGATCCAGCGCTTGTTCGAGTTCGACGCCGTCCGGTTTCCCCTGACAGAGTAATGACAGCGTCACTGTCTTAAAACCGGACTGATCTGCCTGCCGCAGACGTTCAAGATCCTGGTCACTGAGAATCGGGCTGTCAAGACGGATCCGCCTGCAAGCCTTTGGCTGCGGATCGACCAGATTGCACTCCGATCCGAGGTAGACCGTTGTTGCGGTCACAATATCCTCTCGCAGCGCGTCGATCGGCGGATTGGTCACCTGTGCGAACAGCTGCTTAAAATAAGCGAAAAGCAGTTGTGGCTTGTCGGACAGGACGGCCAGGGGCGTATCAGTTCCCATCGAACCGATCGGTTCGATTCCGTTCTGCGCCATCGGTGCAATGATTGTTTTGACATCCTCCGCCGTATAGCCGAAACGTTTCTCATCCTGTTCGAGCTGCCGGGCATCCGGTTCCTGAAAGGTCAGCGGCAGATCGCCTGCAGGGATTTCCTGCAGCGATACCAGCTGTTCCTGCAGCCATTGGCGGTAAGGAATTTCCTGGGCAACCTGCTGCTTGAGTTCCGCGTCAGCGATGATCCGGCCGGCCGCCGTATCGATCAAGAGCATGCGCCCCGGCCGCAGACGATCGCGGCGCAGGACCTGATCCGGCGGTAAATCGAGCACCCCGGCCTCAGATGCCAGCACGAGCAGGTTGTCACGCGTGACAAGGTAGCGGGCCGGACGTAATCCGTTGCGGTCCAGCAGTGCGCCGACATGGATGCCATCAGTAAACGCCATGGCCGCAGGCCCATCCCAGGGCTCCATCAGGGTGCTGTGGAATTCATAGAAAGCCTTGAGTTCGTCTGACATGGCCTTGTGTTTGTTCCAGGGTTCCGGCACCATCATCATGGCGGAATGAGCCAGGCTGCGACCGCTCAGACTGAGGAATTCCAGGCAGTTGTCGAACATGGCCGAGTCGCTGCCACTGGCATTGACGATGGGGAAAACCTTTTCGAGGTCTTTTCCGAACGCATCCGTTCTGATGTTTGCCTGGCGGGCGTGCATCCAGTTGCTGTTGCCGCGGATGGTGTTGATCTCACCATTATGGATCAGGGTGCGGTACGGATGTGCACGTTCCCAGCTGGGAAAAGTGTTGGTGCTGTAGCGTGAATGGACGAGTGCCAGGGCGGAATCCATGTCCAGGCTGGTCAAATCCAGATAAAAGCGCTCAACCTGGCTTGCCGTCAACATGCCTTTGTAGACGATGGTCCTGCAGGACAGGCTGGCGAAATAGAAATAGTCAGGACTGCCTTCTGGTACCGACTCGATCAATTTTTCACAGCGCCTGCGAATAATGTAGAGCTGCCGCTCGAAAAACAGGGCGTCCGCTTTCCGGTCTGCCGGTCCCATGGCGATGAAGAGTTGCCGGATAGTCGGGCGGTTGAGGCGGGCAACCTCACCGAGTGATGATTCGTTGATCGGCGGCGTGCGCCAGCCCAGAAAGGTATGTCCTTCATCCCGGATTATGGCTTCAATCTGGTGTTCCACCGCTTTACGCCGGATATCGTCACGGGGCAGGAAGACCATACCGACACCATACTGGCCCGGCTCAGGCAGCTTGATGCCGATGCCGGGGCAGACTGTGCGAAACATCCGATCCGGAATCTGAAGCAAGATACCGGCTCCGTCACCCGTATTGTCCTCGCTGCCGGCGCCGCCACGATGTGCAAGGTTGATCAGGATCGTCAGCGCCTGTCTGATGATATTGTGTGAACGTTCGCCTTTTATGTTGACAACCAGGCCGATACCACAGGCATCGTGCTCAAAGAGCGGATCATACAGACCTTGCTTGACTGGTTGTTTTATTGTCTGATTCATGCTGTCATTGTCCCCCTTGCCTGTCTGCGTTCCATCATGGCTGGTATGCGCTCATCATGGCCGAAAATGAAATACTGGTTGATTCGTCTTGCATGACTTTGGGGTATCTGCTCTCATGGACATTGCCGATTATCTGCGTAAAAAAAGCGCACAAGGCAAGTCGGTGCGACATTCGCCTTTGAAGTGCGCGCAAGGAGGGCATAAAGAAGCCAAATCATACACCGTGATCGTTCATCAAGCAATCAAGAAAGACGGATCACGGTTTCATAATTATATCATGATGCAGTCAGAGGATCAAGTATATTCCTGAAAATATGCAATTTAGATAAAATGAACTTGCAAAAACGGGGTATCTTTTTACAGATACCCCGTTTGATGCGGCTGTTGTGTCAATCGTTTCAGCCAGAACCCCTTAGCCGATCGGGCAGTTCGCCCCTGCTTGTCCGGTCCCGCGGTTGCCCATGGTGCCACGGTTGCCGTTGCCTCTTGCGCCGGATCCGTTCCCCATTCTGCCTAACTGCAGTCCGCCTTCACCCTGGTTTTCACCAGTGCCGTCACAGGTCGCCGACCGTTCTTCGATTGCTGCGAGCTTGTCATCGGCTTCTTCTCTGGTCAGCTGTCCGTCTTCGACAGCCTGGTCCAGCCGGTCTTTGACCATTTCCAGGCGCTGCTCCCGGAATGCATCCAGTTTGTCTGCGTCAGCTGCCTGCGCCCCGTAAGGCGTACCTTCGCTGCGGGCCTGCTGGACTTCCTCAACCGATTTGCCCGTAAGGCCGGCAAGAAGTTCTGCCGGTGACTTCCAGTCTGTCGCTGCAAATGACACAGATGCCAAACCCAGCACCAGAACAGCAATCACTGCGGTCATCAGAAACACTTTTCTCTTTTTCATCTTGATTCACCCTTTCTTTTGACATCATCTGATGTCGTGTGGTTTGTCTATGGCTTCATCATAAAGCGAGAATGTACGGAAATTGTGAGGGAAGTTTATGAAATTGTGAATTTTGAGGGTGACTGCGCCAGAATTTTCTATCCTGACTCATGCGAAAAATGAACATGAATTCAACACATTTTTCTGCTATGCTTGTGATAATGAGAATATGATTTAAGAACAATATCACAGCCGATCCAATACTGCCAGTGATATGAAAGGAGCCAGCCGCCATGATCAAGATCCTGCTTGTCGATGATGATCCGCATATCCGCGTGATCGTACGCGAGTACGCCCAGGCCGAAGACTGGCAGTTTACAGAAGCATCTGACGGTTTTTCTGCTTTGCAGCTGCTTGAGAAGGAAACTTATTCCCTGCTTGTATTGGATATCATGATGCCGCGCATGGACGGGTGGGCAGTTCTGAAGCAATTACGTAAAAGCAGTCAGATGCCAGTGATCTTGCTCACGGCAAGAGATGAAGAATATGATCGTCTGCTCGGTTTTGAACTGGGCGTCGATGACTATGTCAGCAAGCCGTTCAGCCCGCGCGAACTGATTGCCCGTATGAAAGCGCTGCTCAAGCGGTCAGGCGCACTGATCCAGGATAAGCAGATGATCCGTTATGGCGCCTTGC
>JAWSUP010000433.1:0-3583 GCA_033549405.1 Bacillota bacterium
CTCCTGTATGTGCCGTCTCACTTCTGCCCTGACCTGGTCAGGAGTCCCCTGCTCCATCAAGGCGACGCCGTCCAGCCCGCCAGCCCAAACCATTTGCGGCCAGGCATTTTTCAGCTCGACGATATCCATGCCGCAATTGGGTTCAAGGCAGTAAAACCCGTCGACTCCGCAGGCCATCAGATCTGGGATGACCTTCTTGTAGTTGCCGTCGCTGTGATAGATGACATGAATACCATGACTCTTCCAGGCTTCTGTCAGTCTTTTCACGTATGGGAAATGAAACTTGTGCAGGAATTCCGGGCTGAAGATCGGACCCTGCTTGGTCGAAAAATCTTCGGCGATCAGCACGACCGGAGACAAGTCCCTGTCTGCTGCTGCGTGTACTTTCCTGACAGCATTTTCCGTTGAAATCTCCATAAAATCTGTCAGTGTATCCGGATAGTCGAGGCTGAAAAATGTATAGAGTTCCAGCCCCATCTTATCAAACACCGTGCAAAAACCGGTACCGATGGAAAAATCGATGATCACTGTATCACCAACGATTTGCTGCAGGTTGAGCATATAGGCGCGATATCGGTTTCTTTCCAGAACGCCGTTAAAACTCTTATTGAATGTTGCCTGTTCGGCAATCTTCTTGTCCAGCCATTTTTTGGCGCCTGCTACATCAGTAAAAGGTCTGGATATGTGCCATGTAGTCCAGTGATCCTGTTGGTAGGCAAATCCATCCGTGTCGATAATCCTGTCAGTACCCATCGGTGCTGTCGGTGGAAAACAGGCATCCAGTGTTTTGCGGATCACTGTCCCGATATCCTGAATAGTATAGGCAAAACCCTGAATTTCTTTGCCGGTATACAGGGAAATGACACCCGGATTGTAACTGACCTGGTCATGCAGGGCGACGCGATCTACAGGCAGGTGCCTGAGCGTGCGCTCGACACGTTCACGCTTGGTCAGTTCGTCTTGGGGAAAGATCTTCTCAAACATATTTCACTTGCTTCCTTTCATCAATGGATCGGACCAGGTTAGAGATGAACGCGCCAGGTCGCTATCTCGTTAGCAGTTAGCTGCAGCTGCACACTTTCTCCCTCACAGCTGACCGCATCCGGCAGGTCAGATTCGGTTATGTCCGATCGGATTGCCTTGACGGTCCTGGCAAACGGAAAGCTGACAGATGCGGTTTCCGGTTGACCGGCCATATTCCAGAGGCGCAGTACCCATGCCGCTCCCTGTTCAGCCTGCTTCCAGGCCATAAGGATAACAGCCGGGTTGTCGATCTGGAGAAAACTGCCGGATACGGGTTTGCCGCTTGCTGCGTCTCCCCTGTCTGTCAGGATGGCCTGAAGGGGCAGGACAAACTGCCAGCCCCAGGCGGCTGCTTCGTCATCAGTCAATTCTTCTTCACAGGATGACAAGACATAGCGGAAAAGTATCTCGCCTGTCTGGCTGACCGAAAAATTGGTACCGAAATTATTGTTGAACAGCTGTGAATAAACCCAGCCGGTGTCCAGATCAGATTCAGATTGAGGTCGGTGAATCATGCTTTTGTCGACCACGCAGCGATGGGCTGGCGAAACATAGCCAGGCCAGAGATGGCAGAGGCCGACCAGCGGGGCGTCAATGGGACTGAACAGGATCGTGCCAGGTTGACCGCTGACCTTTAACCAATTCTGGACGGCAATCGTATCTATATAAGAACCTGGCAGGTAGTCGCGGATCGGTTCCATAACAGCCTGGCAGCCTTCGTAGCGGAACCGGGCACTCCGGATGGCAAAAGGAAAGGCAATATGACCATTCAACAGTGGTGTTGAATCTTTCAGCATTTTGACAGACAAATCAACTCTGCGGATATTCTGATAGATCGTTATTTCTTTGCAAATCTGCGGATGTCCGGCAGCGCTGCTGATCAGTCGGATGGTTGAAAAGACCGGCCCGGACAGAATCCGTGTGTTGAGCAGCTGCTCGCCCGAGGCTTCCTGTTCATTTTCTGATCGAACCAGAAAATGGAAAAAGCCGTGTTCGCAGGTTCTGTCAACCAGTTCACAACCCAGCTGCTTGTCATACAGGCTGGAAATGGAGCCCGTCTGGTCTGTCACGACCCGATAGAATTCGTTTTCTATAGCACAGGCTGTCGGCGCATCCTGAAAGTTAGACGCCGGTGTCATTTCAGCACACGGCTCCAGGCGATAACTGCAGTACCCCATCGAGGGTACATTGGACGCGATAAAGCAGAGATCACGCTTTATTCCGTCCGGCTGCTCAAAAAAGCCATAGCGCTGTGTGCCCGATCCCAGTCCCTGACGTTCTGCCGCAAAGGGCAATGCTGCCATGTGCGAATCAATTTCCTGAATCTGGAATGGTACTGTCCGGCCGGACGTCAGATCAACCAGCCTGAAAGACCCTTGAACAATGCTTTCTGGCAGAATCGTATGCCACCGGTTGTTCAGCAGATAACCTTTCAGGTATCCTGTGCCCGTGGAATCCTGCCCGAAGCTTACCGGCTTCATTTCGCTGCCGCTATTGTCGATCTCCCTGAAAGGTGTCCGAACCGGAGCCGTCACTCGGGCAGAACCAGCGTTAAAGACGACGAGATGATAACCTTTTGCACAACTGATCTGATCAGCAAGATGCGCCATAGCCTTATTGAGCATGCCATGCGCCAGCGCTTCTGCAACGCTCGCATGAAGAGCCTTCTCCTGACGGGAAGCCTGATGAGCCGGTCCGCATGGAAAATGAAAGCCCCAGGCATGCTCATCGTGCCAGAGAATATGTTCATTGGCCTGGCTCAGAAGTTCGGCTGGATAGGTACAGGCAGCTGTACTCGCAGCAGCTGCAGCAAAACGTTCTCCTGCCAGCATGGTTTTTTGGGCGTTGCGGCAGGTCGCTGTAGCAGCCGCTGTGGAAGTGGCGCCTGAAGGATAGTCCTGTCCCGGCAGTTCACCATGCCAGACCGGAAGGTGATTCAGATCCTGACGAAGCAGATCCTGGTAAAACAGGCTGTTGGTACTGCAGACAAGATGCGGGTAAGCCCATTGCTCATTCCAATCTCTAATCGTATCGGCATAATCACCAATATACGGCGAATTATCCCTGGATCCGCCGATGACCGGCCAACGGAAGACCGGCCATGGGTAGCCCTGCTGTTCGATCTGCCCAAGCGCTTCGGTCAGACCAGGCAAATTCCCCCGACAGGGTCCCCCACAGCCGCTGTTGTTGGACCAGAAGAGGATCTTGCGTCCATCCGGGGCCACCCACCAAAAAGCTCCCGGCCCTTTGCGCCCGAAGATTTTTTCAGCATCCCAGAACGATTGAAGCCCTTCGATTTGGCCCCAGCTGTAGTATAGCGGCAATCCAGGGCAGAAAATGCGGATGCCCGCATCAGCTAAAACGCGAGCCAGGCCCCAGCTGATACCGGTGATGTCGTTGTGTTCGGCAGAAATCAGGGGAATCCCGTAACGTCTGCTGATAGCTACGGCAGGTCCGACTGCCCGGCTCAGTGTCTCGTGGCTGCATAGCTCTGTTGTCAGGTTGCCAAACAGGGCGGTCAATTCAAAGCGGCCTTCCTGCAGCAGGCGTATGGCTTTAC
>JAWSUP010000434.1:0-3556 GCA_033549405.1 Bacillota bacterium
GCGCCGGACCAGAGCTTTTTCGTCCATGATCGGTTCCTTTCGCTGATGGGCCAGGTTCCACCCGACGCCTTCTTAGTCAACGAAGGCGGCCGCCGTTTGGGGCGGCGGCCGCGGACTTGATTTACATATCAGGCGTTGTCTGATTCTGCAGGCGCTGTCAGCCGGTCGAGCACGTCGGTGCTGCGCTTCAGGAATGCCGCCATGTCTTCGGCGGTCAATGAACCGTGGCCGAGGCGGGCCAGGTCATAGATCTGGCGGGCCAGGATGTCGGCCTGCTCCTCTTTGCCCGGCAAGTCTGAGAGGGCGGAGAGCCTGCTGACAAGAGGCTGGTCGTCATTGATGACCAGGCTGGTCTGCAGGGGGAACATCGCGTCGAAGTCCATCCCGTCTCCCCCGCTGCCGTTCATGCGCTCAAACTGCTTGCGCATCTCCTGCATGCGGCGCGATTCTTCCGACTCGACGATCATGGCAGGCAGGGCATCGGCGCCCAGGGACTGGATCTTGACTTCCAGCTTTTCCTGGCCGCTGGCCTTGCGGAACAGCTCGGTCAGGCGTTCGGTATGGATGCTGTCGCTGTCTTTGCCGCCCAGTTCGGCGTCGACACGCTTGAATTTCTTGCCTGTGTTCTTGTATTCAATAAAAGACATGAAATGGTTGTCGATTTCATGGTCCATGACCAGGATGGTCAGGTTGCGGGCGCGGGCCATCTGGACATAGGCGACTTGCTGCCTGGGATCCGGTGTATAGAGGATGGCGTCATCCAGGTCGGCCAGGGTCTTGTAGGTTTTGTCGACAGTCTGGAACAGGGCGATGTCCTTGACGCGGTCGTAGAACTTGTCTTCGCGCATCATGCCGTATTTGACGAACACGCCGATGTCCTGCCAGTGTTTCTCGTATTCTTCCCGCTGGTTCTCGAACAGCTGGTTCAGCTTGTCAGAGACTTTGCGGATAATGTGCGTGGAGAGCTTGCCGACATAGTTGTCGTTCTGCAGGAAGCTGCGCGAGACGTTGAGCGGCAGGTCC
This sequence comes from Bacillota bacterium, assembly GCA_033549405.1. Taxonomy (GTDB): domain Bacteria; phylum Bacillota; class Clostridia; order Saccharofermentanales; family UBA5734; genus JAAYBY01. The sequence goes on from JAWSUP010000434.1 coordinate 1,024, forward strand.
GGGCAGTCGATCGTCCCTTTGAGCAGGAAGAGGAATTCCGGAATGATTTCCTTGATATTGTCTGCGACGAAAACCTGGTTGTAATAAATCTTGATGCGGCCTTCCAATGACTCATAGACATTCTCCGAACGCGGGAAATACAGGATGCCCTTGAGGTTGAACGGATAGTCCATATTGAGGTGGATCCAGAAGAGCGGATCGCGGTAATCGTGAAAAGTCTTGTGGTAAAACTGCTTGTACTCATCGTCAGTGCAGTCCGAAGGCTTTTTCAGCCACAGCGGCGAGACATCATTGATCGGCTGGGGAACGGACTCTGCCGGCTCCTCATCTTCGTCAGCCTCAGGTGCTTCTTCGCCTTTCTCAGCTGCTTCTTTGGCTTTTTTGGCTTTTTCTTCAGCGCGCCGCTTACGGTCTTCCTCGGCTCGTTTGGCGCGTTCCTTGTCTGCCTCGATGTCTGTAAAGTAGATCGGGTACGGCATGAAGGAACAGTATTTATCCAGGATCTCACGGATTTTGCTGCCGGTCAGGAACTCACTGCCTTCTTCGGACAAGGTGAGGGTGATCTGCGTGCCGCGGGTCGCGTAATCAGACGGGCCCATGACATAAGCCATACCGTCTTCGCTTTCCCAGCTGGCTGCTTCGGCATCAGGCTGGCAAGACAGGGTGTCAATGCGAACCTGGTCAGAGACCATGAAAGCTGAATAGAAACCGAGACCGAAATGGCCGATGATGCCTTCGCTTTCGACGCCCTTTTCTTTGTATTTCTCGACAAAATCCATGACACCGGAAAAGGCGATCTGGTTGATGTACTTGCGGATCTCATCGGCGGTCATGCCGATGCCGTTGTCTTTGACAATCAGCGTCTTGGCCGTTTTATCAAAGATCACGTCGATCTTAAGCTGTTCGGTCTCTTCGATCTCAAGCTCACCGATGGCTATAATCCGGCGCAGTTTGGCGTTGGCGTCCGCGGCGTTGGATACGAGCTCCCGCAGGAAAATATCGCGGTCAGAATAGAGCCACTTGCGGATAATGGGAAAGATGTTTTCGGTGTTGACCGATACATTGCCTCGTTCTTGGTTCATGTTCACATTCCTCCTATAATTGAGCCGGTTAACGGCACATGATGCGTTTATTTCTTATTGCGGCCCCTGTCTGGGGTACAGTCTGGTCAGCGGTGACGCTCGACGTAATCCTGGACAATCTGCATGTACACGGTATAAAGTCGCCTGAAGGCAGGATCGTCCGCAGATGTCTGCGCCAGGTCCTCGATCGCCCGGATGGGCAGAAGGTCGATGGGAGATCCAGATATAAAGGACGTCTGGATCCCGCGGCTGCGGATGTCGTCCAGGGTCAGCAGGTCGATGGCCAGTTCCAGGTCGGCGTCCCGGATGGCCTGTGAGACATAACGGCGGGTGATCCCGAGCAGGATGCGATCGTCCGGGGCAGAGATCACGTTTTTGCCTTTGATGAAGAAGAGGTTGGAGCGTGACCCTTCGGTCAGATAGCCATGCCGGTCGGTCAGCAGCAGCTCTGTGCAGGGGCCGAAAGGGCCGGGGCGCGCGAAACGGTCCGCCACGGCTGCCTTGTAGTCTGCATGGATGATCTTGGTGTTGGGGTCTTGTCTTTCCCAGGCGAGAATACCGGTTACAACACCTTGTTCTATCGTCCTGACATCCGGATAATAGGATGGCGTCAGATGCATCACACGCGTCTTGTCAGTCAGTATCAGGCGCAAGTTGGCCTCATTCAGACTGTTTGCCCGGATCAGGTCGCGGCTTTCCTGCTCCAGCATTGCGGGTAGTGTAAAAGCGCCGGCGACAGAACGTTTGAGGCGCTGGAGATGGTCTTCCAGAAACAGCGGCACGCCCTGCACGACCCGGATCACTTCATAATACATCCGCGCATCCTGCGGCTGGTAAAGGGGTCCGGCCTCCGGCGCATCGACAGCAATCAATTGACCATCGACGGCTATGTGGCTCCCGGCCAAAGCATCAATTATCGGATAGGGCATGCCATCATTCTCCTCGTCAGGTGTGTTTAAGCCATCAGGCAGGATTATAACATGATCTGTCCTGCTTTTGAAGTCAGTGAGGCAACGCGGTCAGTCCGAGTGTCTGGAGGTGACGACCGATATGTCGCTGCAGGGCTTCATTATAGTCATCCTCATGGGCATTCAGGAAAGCATAGATACGCGAGCGGAATCGCTCAGTCCCGTCTTCATTCCTGGCCTTGAGCAGGAGCCCGTAGGTGATGTGCAGAACCTGGCGCGCGTCATCCTGGTTCATCAGATCCGGCAGCTGGTCGTCCGTGAGACTCTCAAGTCGCGCGATCCGGGACGGATCGGCACTGATATGGTAATACTGGCGCGCTTCGTCCAGGTTGGCCAGGGCCCAGGCATGCAGTTCGCGGTAAAGTGCCGGGTCTTTTGCCGCAATGACGCGGACGGCTTCCAGCCAATTGGTGCCGGCTGTTTTCAAATGGAAGACATTATGGGTCAGTTCGCCGATAATGGGGAATACTGAGAACTTGTCAC